>NZ_JADDYG010000359.1:26751-28002 GCF_015163535.1 Vibrio sp. OPT46
AAATAGCGGCATACCTAACGCGGCAAACGCAGCGATAAAGTGGCACAACAACACACTGTAGATGAGTTTGGTCATAATCGTTAACGTACGCTTTTTTTGATGGCTTCTATGTAGGCGCGTTGCGCTTCTTCGCTAGAAAGCAGTAAGAAGTTCGGGGCCGACAAACCATAGAACTTATTGATGTCGCTCGCGCCGGAGGCTTCTTTCGAGAGCAAACTGCCAGAGCTCAACAAGTACTTGGCGTACAAATCAGGCGCCTCTTGCAGTAACTCGCGTGCCAGTTTCGTCTCTAACCCTTCGCCTTCTAATCGGTTGAGTTGTTCTGAAATGCTTTTGGCCACGATGGCGTAAAGCGATGCTGAAGAGGCAATGCCCTTCGCTGCCATGGCTTCTACAATCGCTGCGATATCCAGTTGTAATGTGATGGTGGTAAACATCTGACCGAGCGCCAATTCATTGTCGACTTTGATGCGTTGATCGAGCAGTTCATCGCAATCCACTGGAAGTAGTTTTGCGCCGTGTTTTTGGGCAGCATGCTCTGTTGCAAAGTGGAAGCGCTCTGGCCAAATTCGCGCTGCGTCGTTGTCTTTCATCGCGAGCGTCATTTTGCCCTGTTGATCAAATGCAATGATGGCGTTTTGCTGGTTGGACTCCAATGCAATGCCATAACGAAGCCACAAGGTAAGGTGTACTTGGCATAATAGGTCGACGTAATCTTTGAACCACGCCAGCGTATCTTGTTGATAGTACTGCTCTGCCAAGTGTTCTAAGAACAAGCGGTCGTCAGGCATTGGGCTTGCCAGTGCGGCAACCGGAACTAGCGCTTTGTCTTCGCAATGAATAAGTGGGTACTCACGTACGATGTACGCGAAGGTTTTATCCTCGCCGACGTGTCCACCGTGTTTTTCGTTGCAATGGAACAAGCGACTGTTTAAGTCTGCGTCCGTTTGTTCAAGGTGGCTGAGTAGGCGTTCAAACCAGTGGCCGTCATACAGTGTTGAAGGCTTGATTAAGCGAATGTTTTTCGTGCCTAGCGATCGCATGATCAGCGGAACTTTGATGTGAATGTGCGGTGCGTCGTTGACGACCACCGTACGAACGGAAAGCGTCGGCGTCACGTCTAGATACGTTAAAGGCGCTTCTATCATACCTTCGGGTAAGGCTTCTAAAGATCGCAGGGTGAGCGGATGCGCAGGGAACAGTGCGTGGCTCAGTGCAAAATCAGCAGGAAGCCCAACTTGCTCCATGGTT
>NZ_JADDYG010000359.1:28012-36947 GCF_015163535.1 Vibrio sp. OPT46
GCTTCTAAAGATCGCAGGGTGAGCGGATGTGCAGGGAACAGAACGTGGCTCAGTGCAAAATCAGCAGGAAGCCCAACTTGCTCCATTGTTGGCCAGCAATCAGGTTGTCCGCTGGTTAATGTCACCAGTGATTTTTCAATCGCAATCCAATGCAGAGCAAAGCTTGGTGCAAACTCGGGCGCGTACTTAGCAAGGTCTTCATCGCTCAGACCAAACTTCGCCCGCGCAGTTGGATAGTACGGATGGTCAAGGTAAGAAGCGATCTGGTCGGCTAGCAGCAGTTTTTGATGCCAAGAACCAAGCTCGGATATTGGTTGAGAAATGTGGTCTGCGTGATGATGAAACGCTTGGTCACACAGCGCTTTGTGTTGCTCTGCACATTCTAGTTCTTGAAGGTATCCCGCCAACAATTCGTGAGAGCTGTCATGCGCCAGTGTCGTTAGTAGTGCAATCCACTCTTTGTAATGTTGTTGATGTTCGACTTGGCCATTTTTCTCCACCCACCAACCTTGTGGTGTTTCGTCATTGGCGTGACCGTAGCGCCAGTGCTGCATGTAATACGTTGGCGCAACGGGTAAATACAACGTGAAATCAGAGTTGGCAAATATCAGCCAGACTTGCTCGCCTTGAGGAACAATTCCCTCTTTTGGCGCGTCGCTACTGAACTTGGCTTTTGACAAAATGCCAAACATGTCTTCGCGTAAGCAAGTGTCGATCAATCGTTGCGTTAGATACAAAGCGTTGTCGTTCATGCTGCCACCTCACGAGTCGGAGCTAGATCGAAATTGCTAAGCGCGTTCTGCAGCGCTTGGTCGAGGTTTCGCCCTGATGGTGAGACAATCGAAATTCGGGCGAGATAATCCTTATTGGAATAACTCTGTTGGAAGTGTTCTCCAGCGGTTTTTAGTACCTGTTGCTGGGTGATGATATCGTCATCGTGTTGGATGAACGACGTCGAACCTCCGTCAATCACACCACTGTGCTCCGCAACCACATAGTGCACGTGCGCTGACCCATGAATTTGGTAATCGCCGGCCAATCTTCGGCCCAAATGCAGACCCAAAATTGTGCTAAACCAACCGAAGTGAGCGAGATTGTTGAGCAAGAATTCGCGGCCATCTCCAATACTGCGGTAGTTAATTTCCACCAGAACCGGGCCATTTTCCGTAATGATAAATTCGCTGTGGCAAACTCCAAAACCAACGCCGAACGCTTTAAGTTGAGCCAAGCAAGCTTCTCGGTGAGCAATGCCGTTTGGTCCGTTCCAGTCTGCGGCGGTTTCGATAAAGTAAGGCGGCTCAGAGAGCGACACATCAAAACCGCCCACGGCGATAAGTTGGTTACCGTCTCCTAAAGTTTCGAGCGTAACCAACGGTCCTTGAAGAAACTGCTCCACCAGAATGGCGGCGTTTGGGTGCTTTTGCCAAAACGCCTCGGAGTAAGCATCGAGCTCGCTTTGGGAGTCACAGCGCTGTACATCTAAACTCGCCACGCCTTCTTTGGGTTTTGCTACGACAGGGAAGGCCATGCCTAATGCCACATTCGAATGGCGATGCAGCAAACAGCTTTGTGTGTTGGGTAAGGATTTTTCATTTAACACTTGTCGAGTTAAGTGTTTGTTTTTGGCCTTTAACGTGACAGACCAATCTTTGGATGGGAGGCCAAAAAATTGCGCGCAGATGGCGGTGGAAGTTTGTAAGTGATCACTATTGCTGAAAATAGCGTCTGGCTTTAATTCATGCTCCGTGATGGTTTCGATGAGTTCTAATGGGTTGAAGACATCACATTCTAGAATGGTATCCGGATTAAAGTGACTATCATGACTCGCCAACTCTAAATGGCTGAGCTTATGGTCGGTGATAAGAACGACGTGAAGGTCCATCGCTTTAGCTGCAGGCACAAAGCCGTGAGTGACTGCATCGTTAACGACATGACTTACGATAATCATCGTAGATTTCATGAGCTTTCCTAATTTTCTAACATTTTCTTCTAACGTTGATAAAGTCGCTCACGGTCGTCTTCCAATGTGCCTCTCTCGAGACGGAGGGCAGAAGTTTTAGTATTTATTGTTATGATATTTGGTTTTTTTTGTTGTTAGTTGTGTTTTTAGGGTAAATAAATATAGAGCATAAAATTAATATTGCAAATAGAAATAATATTTGTTCTTATTTCCATCCGTTGGCTTTATAACAACTAAACGGAATTATGGAATGAATAAATTATTGACCCTGACCCCCTTGGCGGTCGCGATTGGTTCTTCATTAGTAGCACCAAGCGCAGTGGCTTCAGAAGAGACGAACTCAACCCCATCAGCAACTGAAACGATTCAAGTCTTCGGTCATCAGTACGAAGGTTATGCTGAACACATGCCTCAATCAGGCACCAAAACCGATGTGGAATGGCTTGATGTGCCACAAGCGGTATCCGTAGTAACGAAAACAGAAATGCAAGACCGAGGCGCGGTGCGTTTAGTGGATGCGCTAGATGGGGTAGCCGGGGTCAATAACACCTTGGGCGAAGGCAGCCGCGATCAGTTCATGATCCGTGGTTTTGATTCACTCAACGATATGTACCGTGATGGCTTGCGAGATGACGGTACGTTGCAGTCTTACCGCAGCTTAGCGAACGTTGAACGCGTTGAAATTGTGAAAGGCCCTGCGGGTGCTTTGTATGGCCGTGGTTCGGCTGGGGGCATCATCAACTTGGTGACGAAACGCGCTAACGGTGAGAATTTTACTCACGTAAACGGTAGTGTAGGCAGCAACAACCAATATGTTGGTCAGGTCGACAGCTCAATGGCGTTTACAGATAAGGTCAACGGGCGTATTAACTTGGAATACCGTCAAGCCGACTCGTACGTTGATCATGTTGATTCAAACGATTTCTTCATTGCACCGACCATTCGTGTGTTACCAGCGGAAGGTCACACCATTGATATTGACGTGGAATACGCCCATCAAGAACTAGTGCCGTATCGTGGTGTGCCATCAAAAAATGGCAAGCCAGTTGATTTGCCAGTAAGCACTTACTTTGGCGGTACAAACGACTATCAGGAGTCAGACAGTCTCCGTATTGCGGTGGATTACGAATGGCGTCTGAATGATCAATGGGTATGGAACAACCGAGCGGCGTTCAACCATATCGAACTTGAGCAAAAAGGCACGCGTCAGGGCAAAGTGACGGGTAATGAAGTGTCTCAAACCGTCAACAACTTTGGTTACGATCCACGTACTACGACCACTTTACAATCTGAGTTGGTTTGGGAAACCAGGGACAATCAATTGATGGTGGGTGCAGATTTCAACCAGATCGATATCGACCTAACGTTGGCAAGTGACAAAACGCTTCCTCCGCAAAATATATACGACCCAGTCGTTGGTCCAACGCCTGATCCGGGCTTTAAGCCATTTCGTGACAATACCACCACCACGACAGGTTTGTATGTGCAAGACGTCTATACGTGGGGCGACCTTTCTTTGATCGGTAACGTGCGTTACGACTCGATGGAGCTCGAACAACAAAAAGCGGGCTCAGATAAGGAAAAGTTGGATGATGACAAAGTCAGCTACCGTGCTGGTTTGGTATACCGCATCAATTCCGACACATCCGTATACGCCAGTTTAGCGCGCTCTTGGCAGTTACCGTACGCTGGTATCTACATCAATCCAAAATTGGCGGAATTCTTCCACACCGACTTAAAAGAGGTGGGTGCGAAAGCGTACCTTTTGGATAACGCATTAATGTTGAATGCGGCACTGTTCCAGATTGATCAAGAGCAACCACAAACTAACGTGGACGGCGATGTGATCGATAAAATTGAAGTGCGTCACCAAGGCATTGAATTAGAGGCTCGCGGCCAAATCACCAAACAGTGGGACATCTCTGTTGGTTACAGCTACTTAGATGCGGAAGACAAAGCCACAGGCAAAAAGCCTAACGATGTATCAGACCACTTGTTCTCTCTTTGGAGCACTTACCAATTGGATGACAACTGGCGTTTAGGCGGTGGTGTGAAGTACGTGGGCGACCGTTACGCAGGTAACGACGAAGCCGTCGCACTTGGCGATTACACAACGGTGGATTTGATGGCGGCGTACACCACTGGTCGTCACAAAATCCAAGCGAACGCTTACAACATTTTGGATGAGAAATACATTCTTGGCGCAACAAACGGCACGTCTGGCTTAAACCAGATTGGCTACGGCGCACCAGCCGAGTTCATGCTCAGCTACGGATATCAGTTCTAGGCTTTTTGTGCGTAGTTAGCGCCTGTTAGCCGATTTTTGCCTCATATTGAGGATGTTTAGCCCCTAGAGCCTACGGGATGTATTCTGCCCGAGGCTCAATTTCTCGCAAAGGAGATCTTAATGTCTTACCAGAATTTGGATGGTAAAGTGCGTGTACGTGCTGGTTTGTCTACCACTTACAGTGTGCTTGCGATTGCAATCGCTTCTGCCACATCCATGAGCGCGGTTGCTGCTCCTGCTAAAAAAGAACAAACTACCACGATGGAAACCGTCGTTGTCACTGGTAGCGTGATTGGTAAATCTGAAATTGAAGACGTCAAAGAGTACCCAGGTGCTCGTACCGTCATTACCCGCGATCAAATCGAGAAAACCGCCGCAGGCTCGATTGATAACGCGCTACAGCGCGTGCCGGGTATTAAAGTTCAGGATGAAAGCGGAACGGGCGTATTGCCTAACATTTCCGTACGTGGTTTGAAAGCAAGCCGTAGTGGTCATGCTCAGTTCTTGATGGATGGTGTACCGCTAACACTTGCGCCATATGGTCACACTGGTCAGTCTATCTTCCCAGCAACACTGTCGATGCTTGATCGTATTGACATTGTACGCGGTGGTGCCGCAGTACAGTACGGCCCAAACAACGTCGGTGGTGTGATCAACTTAGTGACCAAACCGATTCCACACACGTGGCAAACTGAAATCAGTAACCGCCTTACCGTGTTTGATGGCGGTGATGCGCCGCTGAATGATTTTTACCTACGCACGGGCGGCTGGTTAAGCGACACATTTGCACTACAGTTGGAAGGTAACTTCCTAAAAGGTGAAAGCTTCCGTGAACATTCCGATACGGACGTGAAGAACTTCCAAGCCAAAGCACAGTGGCTACTGAGTGACACTCAAGAGATTCAAGCATTCCTGCAACGTTACGATGCTGAAACGCAAATGCCGGGCGCACTTTCGCCACAAGATTACGAGCAAGATCGTCACCAATCGAAACGTCCTTACGATGATTATGAAGGTAAGTCGACGCGCTGGAGTGTTAAGTACATCCACGATTTGCCATTTGCCGACAGTGCCGAGCTAGAAGTGCTAACGTTTGGCCATAAGTCAGAGCGTCTTTTCAAGTGGGGCTTTAACAGCGCGGGTGGCCATTGGGCGGATCCGGCTCTGTCAGCGACGGACGTTCGTACCTCTCCACGTGAATTTACCGTGTATGGTATAGAGCCAAAAATGGCGATGTACTTTGGCGAAGGTAAATCCGTTACTCAAAACTGGATCGTGGGTACCCGTTATGTTAATGAAGACATTGACTACAAACTCACTCAGACTCCAATCGCCGGTGGTGCAACCAGCGTTCCGCGTGATTGGCATCTAGATACGGACGCGTTTGCTGGATACGTTAGCAACGAAATTGGTTTGTTCAATGATACATTGAAGGTAACGCCTGGGTTGCGTGTTGAGTCGGTTCGAATGACGTTTACCGATCGTGGTAAAAAACAAACGGCAGACAACACCGTGACGGAATGGTTGCCAGGTTTGACGGTGGCATACAACTTAACTGACCAGTGGGTGACGTATGCGAACGCGCAAAAATCACTTCGTGCGCCACAAATTGCCTACATCCGAGGTTTGGGTGAAGAAGGTAGCGAACTGGCTTGGAACTACGAAGTCGGCGCGCGTTACACCCAAGATGCGACCAGCTTTAACGCTGCACTTTATCGCATCGACTTTGAAGATCAATTGCAATGGCAAAGCTCAACGCAGACCTTCGATAACATCGGGAAAACACTTCACCAAGGCATAGAGCTTTCTGCTCGTTACGTGCCTGAAGCACTACCTACACTGAGTTTAGGCGCAAGCTACAACTATCTAGACGCTACGCTTGAAGAAGAAGGCGCGAATAAAGGTAATCAACTGCCTTACACCTCTAAGCATCAGCTTGGTTGGGATGCAACCTACGCATTTTACGGCATGGACACCACGCTATCGGGCTTCTACTTTAGTGATTCGTATACCGATAACGCCAACACCAGTGCCGAAGATGCAACTGGCGCAACGGGTAAAGTACCATCTTACATGGTGTGGAACTTCAACTTGGGGACGGATTTATACAAAGACGACAAAGGCAAGTTACGCATGAATGTTGCGGTGAACAACTTGTTTGACGAGGAGTATTACTTCCGCGGGATTGATACAAGCCCAGTTGGTCGGTACCCAGCTCCGGGACGCTCTTACACACTGGATCTGAACTATCAGTTTTAAGCGTTTCGTTCACCGAGTTTGAAAAGAAAAGTCGCCAATTTACCTTGGCGACTTTGCCGATCTTAGGTAATGGAAAACTCTTAGCACTGGAAAAAAGCAAGATGAAAAATAAAAAACAATTTACGATCAAACACTTTTCAACAGTTTTGCTGATGCTGTTGAGCTCAGCTTTGATGTCATTTAGCGCATTTTCTCAGGCGCGCAGCGTGCAAGATGAGCAAGGCACTTTTGAGCTAGAAGCGATACCTCAACGTATTGTGGTTTTAGAATTTTCGTTTGTCGATGCATTAGCGGCAGTCGATGTCTCACCTGTAGGCGTCGCCGATGACAACGATGCCACACGAGTCATTCCTGCTGTTCGTGCCAAGGTTGGTCCTTGGCAATCGGTCGGCATGCGCTCGCAACCGAGTTTAGAGGCGATTGCGGTGCTCAAGCCGGATTTGATCATTGCTGATGCAGAACGTCATCGCGCGATTTATCAAGATTTGCAGCGAATTGCGCCAACTTTGCTGTTAAAAAGCCGTGGTGAGACATATCAAGAAAATCTCGAATCCGCACACAAAATCGGCGTGGCAATTGGCAAACAAGCGAAAATGACACAACGAATTGAGCAGCACAAACAGACAATGGCGGAGTTCAAACAGCATTTTGCAACACAGGAAACCATTCAGTTTGGTGTGGTTTCTGACAAAGGGATGTGGTTGCATAGCCCGGTTTCTTACGCTGGGGGCGTTTTGAGTATGCTGGGCATCCAAAGCCCGCTGGCTCCATCTGAGCAAAAAGCGTATATCCCAACCAGTTTCGAACTTTTACTAAAAACCAACCCTGATTGGTTGTTAGTTGGACTTTACTCTCAACCAAATATTGTGGATGAGTGGCGCAAAAATCCATTGTTTAAGTTGCTAACTGCTGCGAAAAAACAGCAACTTGTTGAGGTTTCTCCTGAACTGTGGTCGTTAAATCGCGGCATGTTGGCTGCGGAAGAAATTGCCCGCAATCTTGAAGCGTTATTGGAGCGCTCATGAGTGCGGCGATAAGCTCGGAAAGCGCGTCTTCGGTTAGCAAATCGCATTGGAAAGCGAGCTTGTTTGTCTGTGCTATGGCGTTGTGTACGCTCTCAGGCTATGCAGCCTCAATGATTGGCTGGTCCAACTTTTCTTTGAGCGTTAATGATCTGACAAGCTATTGGTTTGCGTTTGATGAGGGCAATATGCTGCATCAAATCCTCGCGACGCTGCGTGCGCCTCGTGCCTATGCTGGGTTATTAATTGGCGCTTCGCTTGCGGTATCCGGAGTGCTGATGCAAGGATTAACTCGTAACCCTTTGGCGTCGCCATCCATTCTCGGCATTAATGCTGGTGCGGCTTGTTTTATGGCCTTGGCGTCCATCGGCGTACCATTCTTTAGTCAATTGAACTCAATCATCAACGCAGTACTCGGCGCGCTACTAAGTGGTGGTGCGGTCATGTTGTTGGGCGGTTTTTTTTCCGCGCGTTCTCACCCATTGCGTTTAGTGCTAGCGGGCATTGCCATCAGTGCACTGCTGATAGGGTTAACTCGTGCGTCGGTAATTTTGGCGGATGACATGGCTTACAGCGTGTTGCATTGGTTAACGGGTTCACTCTCCGCGGTAGATTCTGAACAGTGGCAGCAACTGCGGCCTTTTGCGACTTTAGGTTTGGTGCTCGCCATGGGCTTAGCGCGAAACTTAAATTTACTCGCGTTGGGGGACGAAGTTGCTGTTGGGCTAGGTGGTAACATTCGTCTTACGCGATTTATCAGTGGTTTAGCGGTTGTGCTGTTGGCAGGAACTAGCGTAGCGATTGCTGGGCCAATTGGCTTTGTCGGGTTGTTAGTGCCGCACTTGGTACGCCCAATTGTTGGTCACAACTATCACATTCTCATTCCGGTTTCCGCCTTGTGTGGCGCGGCATTGGTGACGTGGTCAGATGCTTTATCACGAGCGATTGCTTTTCCGGCTGAAACGCCAGTGGGCGTGATTACCGCGCTGTTGGGCACACCTTGCTTTATCGCGATTGCAATGAGGAAATCATCATGATGAATCAAACCAAACTGTTTGCATTAGTTGGATTGTTGCTGATTGCGTCTTCTCTCACGCTGTTTGTTGGTGCGGCGAACATGTCGGCTCAACAGGTTTTTGCATTACTGTTTTCTTTCTCTGACTCGGACTTTGTGATTCACCAATATCGATTACCGAGAATGTTGCTCGCCATTGGCGTGGGCGCTGGGTTGGGGCTGTCAGGCGTTTTAGTTCAAGGCGTCATCCGTAATCCACTTGCCTCACCAGATTTAATGGGGATAAGCGCCGGAGCAGGACTGGCGGCTACCGCTTGTTTGGTGCTGTATCCGAATGCGCCAGTGGCAATGTTGCCGATGGTCGCCATGGCGGGAGGCTTGCTTGCTGCTGG
>NZ_JADDYG010000359.1:37003-41687 GCF_015163535.1 Vibrio sp. OPT46
CTTTATTGCTGTGCTGGCTTACTGGTCGAAACCAACACCAGCACGTTTGGCGCTGATTGGTGTTGCTGTCAGCGCATTTTTAGCTAGCGGTATCGATTTTCTTCTGATTGTGCACCCTATTGAAATCAACACGGCGATGGTATGGCTAACCGGCAGTTTTTGGGGACGAAACTGGCAACAAGTGCCGTTTATTTGGAGTGCTTTATTGCTGCTACTACCATTGGCGTTTTGGCTGGCTTGGCGGCTAGATGTTATGGGACTGGGAGAAGAAAGCGCCACTACACTTGGCACGAAACCAAGACAGATCCAAATTATTGCGTTGATTGCTGCCGTGCTATTGGCGAGTATCAGTGTGTCTGTGGCAGGCACGATCAGCTTTGTTGGCCTGCTTGCGCCGCATCTTGCGCGTTTGCTGTTTGGCCACAACCACAAGTTGTTGATTCCAGCCGCTGCAACCCTTGGCGCTTTGTTGGTGATTTGCGCCGATGGTTTAGCGAGAGGCTTACAGCCACCAATTGAGCTACCAGCGGGAGTGCTGACATCTGTTATTGGCGCACCATATTTCATTTTTCTTTTGTATCGTTATAGAGGTTGGTAAGCATGTTACGAACGCAGAACTTATCCGTCGCGTACGGCAAACAGACCATCATTCCAGATCTCTCTTTGTCGATTCCTCAAGGTAAAATTACCGCACTAGTTGGTCCAAATGGTTGCGGTAAATCGACACTATTAAAAACCTTGGTACGCATCAATAAACCCGCTTCTGGCCAAGTGTTGTATGACGACAAACCACTAAGCAGCTACGGTGATAAACGCTTGGCGCGTTCGTTGTCTTTGCTGCCGCAGATTCTTGTCAGTCCTGAAGGTATTACCGTCAGAAAACTGGTCGAATATGGCCGCTCGCCTTATCTCTCTCATTGGGGCCGGTTAAGTCAACAAGACAAGACCTTAGTCGAGCAAGCAATGCAAGATACTGGCGTGATTGAGTTTGCTGACAAGCCAGTTGAATCGCTGTCTGGCGGTCAAAGGCAAAGGGCGTGGATTGCGATGGTAATGGCGCAAGATACCGACGTAGTGATGCTTGATGAGCCAACCACTTACTTGGATCTCTCTCACCAAGTTGAGCTGATGAAACTCATGAGGCAGATGAACGACAAAGGCAAAACAGTGGTCGTAGTGCTGCACGATCTAAACCAAGCGTGCCGTTACTGCGATCATTTGGTGGTGTTGGAAAAAGGTCAGTTAGTCACGCAGGGAACACCGCAAGAGGTACTGACAGAAGGTATGTTGGCATCGGTGTTTGATTTACAAGCGAGAGTATTTAACGACCCAATCTCAGGCACGCCGATGTGTGTGGCGGTGTAGGTTTACGTCTTTCGAAAGCTATCTGCAATAAAAACGTCGATCCATAAAAACAAACCCCGCTAGTAACAAAGTCGCTAGCGGGGTTTGTTGTTTTTAAGAGCGTCCTTAATGTGGCGTTTAAGCCAGTTTAAATGTTGCTACTTTCGAGTTGAGATCCTCAGCTTGCGATTTCAGCTCAGCAGATTGATTCATCGATTCTTCGGCACCAACTACCAAGTGATCGGTCACATCTTTAATGGACGTGACGTTTTGCGTGATTTCATTGGTTACGTGCGTTTGCTCTTCGGCGGCGGTCGCGATTTGCGTTGCCATATCGCTGATCAGCGCAACGGCCGCGTTGATTTCATCCAGAGCCAGTGCTGCGCGATCAGCATCTTCCACCGAACCTTGCGCGAGCTGAGAGCTTGTATCCATGATGGCCACTGCGCGTTGTGTGGTTTGCTGCAAGGTCTCGATCGTCGAGCGAATCTCTTCGGTTGAGGTGTGTGTGCGTTGTGATAGCACGCGAACCTCGTCTGCAACAACGGCAAAACCGCGACCTTGTTCACCTGCACGCGCCGCTTCAATCGCCGCATTCAGAGCCAGTAAGTTGGTTTGCTCTGCGATGTCTCGAATCGTTGATAGCACGGTTGAGATGTCTTGCGCGTGCTGGTTGAGCTCACCGATGACAACGCTCGCTTGGTTGACTTCAGAAGACAAATTATTGATGGACGATTTGGAATTGATCACCAACTCATGACCGTTTTGTGTGCTTGCTGAAGAGTCTTGAGCGGCTTTAGCCGTCTGCTCTGCATGTGCTGCAATCTCTTGCGTTGCTGATGCCATTTCAGTCACAGCGGTCGCCACCATAGTGATTTCTTGTTGCTGATGGTTCAGATCGGAAACCGATTGATTCGCGCGAGTCGTGCTCAGCTCCGATTGTTGGCTCAGTTCTTCCGCTTGGTGACGAATGTGACCAATAAGTTGCTGCAAACTTTCAACGAACTGGTTGAAGTTTTCAGCCAGCTCACCAACTTCGTCACGGTTTTCTACTTTGATGCGTTGAGTCAGATCGCCGCTACCGTTGGCGATTTGCGCAAGCGCATTCGAAACATTGTAGAGCGGACGGAACAAGATGTTACATAGCAGGTTAAACAAAGCCACACAGATAACGACGACGATAGTGGTTGCGATGATTTGATCCCAAACTGCATCGTAAAGTGGGGCAACCAACGAGTTTTGATCTAACACTGTGACCGTTGTGAGTTTGGTACCCTCTATGTGGCGCGCGTAAATCACATATTCGGTGCCGTTAATAGAGACGCGACGCTCTGTACCTGAACGTGCGGCAGACGTAATGTCGTTGTTGTTGAGGCCCAGCTTGCTAACCGGTTGATTCAGCAGTTTACCGTTGTTATGAGTGAAAATATTGCCCTGTTCATTGGCAATAAACATATAACCTTCACCCGGTAGGATCACTTGGTTGAGACTGTTCAGGATATCACCGATCTCTACGTCAGCACCCAGAACGACGGTTTGACCATGCAATTGCAGGGCTTTACCGAGCGACACGACGTTAGCCCCCGTGGCAGCTGCGACGGTCGGGTTATCCATAAAGACTTTCGATGGGTTGGCGATTGCATTGGTGTACCAGCCCCACTTACGAGGATCGTTATTACCTGGTGGCAAAACCACCCCATTAGCGTTGTCTTGTGACCCGTCCGGGTAAGCGAGGAAAACGTTATCGAACGCGCCAGAGTCTCGGACTTGTTTCAAATGCGTAACCAGAGAACGTTTCTCTGAATCAGAAGAGAGTGAAGTCAGTGCGCGCTCTTTAGAGAGTAGCCAGTCCTTTACGTATTGATTGTAAGATGCGCTAGTGCTTTCTAGTCGCTGTGCGACTTCGACATCGAGCCTATTTAATGAATCTCGAAAAGACAGCCCCTCTACCAGCACTCCCCCTAGAATGATGGCGGCACTGGCAGAGATTGCCAGTTTGTTTTTTAATGATAGATTTTTGAACATAAAGCGAATAATAGATCTTTGAATAATAGTTGTTGTGTTTTTATTCTCATCAGTGCTCTCTGCGCTGTTGAATATGCAGCAGAAAGTCAGATTCGAATCTGTTCAATAATTATATTTTATTGCTCAAAATAAATACTGACTCCATGTCGCGAATTTGAGTTTTACACCAAATAAGCAAAAGGATTTGGAACGATATTATTTATGTATTTGTAAAGTAAGGATTTGTCGATTTTTGTAAATGAGAATTGATTTCAATAAATGGTGATCTTTATCACATTTGCGTGTCTGATAATCCATTAAAAATGTGAAGGTTATAGCACCGGATATATATTGATTAGCTTAATCATTGTTATGGGCAATCGTTATGCGCAGTATATTGTTAGTCCCCGCGTTATTAGTGTCAGGGTGTGCTCTGATACAACAGTCGACGCCGATTCAACCTGACGCCAACTGGCACGTGGACCAGTTATCGAACGGTATGAAATACCATCTCTATCCAACAGAAGACCAAGAAGTCTCGGTCCGTTTGGTGATGAATATCGGCTCATTCCAAGAAACATCTTCTCAAAAGGGTTACGCTCACTTTGTTGAGCATATGGCGTTTAATGGTAGTGAGCATTTTACCGGTAACGACGTTGTCAAACTTTTTGAGCAATCTGGTGGTAGCTTTGGCGCTGATATCAACGCTTTTACCAGTTATCAGCAAACGTCTTACCAACTTGACCTTGCGAATAATACGAAGCTAGAAGATGCCCTGAAGTGGATGAGAGATATCGGTAACGGACTTGAGTTTGCTCCTGAGCAAGTAGAGAAAGAAAAAGGGGTGATTCTCGGGGAATGGCGACGTGCTAATCCAGATGATAAGTCCTTTTCTATGCATGCTTACCAAGCCTCGATTGAAGGCACTATGTATGGTGAGCATGACCCAATTGGTACTCGCGAAGCGATTCAAAATGCTTCCTCAAGTAAGTTAAAGGCGTTTTACGACAAATGGTACCAGCCACAAAATGCCGAGTTGATTGTGACTGGTAATATCGACGTAGATTCACTGTCCAAGATTATCAAAAGCAAGTTCTCGAACTGGGAAAGTACCTCGGATACGGTAATAGAGAAGCGCCGTGATATTCGAGTGAACAACGAAAACAGAATCTTGCCAAGTAACACGATGGAATCACCAAGTCTTCATTTAGTGATTGAGCGTGGTCTAAGTGGCGGCACGACGATTGAGCAACAACATGAAGTGTGGCGTGATGAAGTCGCAACACAACTCATTCAACAGCGTTTGATCCGTGTACTCAGTGATGCCGCTGAACCT
>NZ_JADDYG010000359.1:41697-51224 GCF_015163535.1 Vibrio sp. OPT46
AGCGCGACGATTGAGCAACAACATGAAGTGTGGCGTGATGAAGTCGCAACACAACTCATTCAACAGCGTTTGATCCGTGTACTCAGTGATGCCGCTGAACCTTTTCAATACGCTTATGCAGAGCCCTATTACTCTAACTATCAGCGTATGATGTCGGCAGGGATTTCGTTTGCACCAGATCGCCGCGAACAAATGCACCAGACTTTCATTCGTACCTTGGCGTCGTTGAGAGATTATGGTGCGACTCAATCCGAGTTAGATAGCGTTATGTCAAATTGGCAAGGTGAACTTGCAAATATTGATTCAGATTGGAGTCAGCGTAAGCCAAACAGTTACGCAGAAGCACGTGTTTTTCAAATTGGACAAGACAGTGTCAGCCAATCAAAAGAGAGTTATGCCCAGAGTTTGGCAGAATTCATCAACAACGAGAATTTAGAGAGCATTAACACACAATTGGCGGCTTTGTTATCTCAGCAGCCAAGCTTTTTTATTGGTTTGGGGAAAAGCGAAACGTCAGAACAGTTCAATGGTGTATTTGCCGCTCTAAACAGTGCCTATCTTCAAACTGGCGAAAAACCGTTAGAGATGTATGACAAAGTGGATGGATTCTTAAAGCCTACCCAGGAAGGCAGCATCACGAGCATGCGTCAGGAAGCGGGTGGTTTTCAAGTCTATACGCTATCAAACGGTGTCGAAGTGTGGTTCCAAAAAGATACTAAAGCGGGTGGTCGAGCGTATATTTACTATGCGAGCCAAGGTGGTAAAGCCGCTGTTGATCCGACGTTGTATGCCGCTTATGAAATCGCAGCAACAACGGCAATACGCAGTGGGTTAGGGGCATTTTCTGGTTCAGAGCTAGATAGCTACTTACGCAAAAACAACATTGCGCTTGGCGCGATGCTTGATGCGACCAGTCACGGAGCACAAATTACGGCGCCAAATACGCACCTAACTGATGCTTTGAATGGACTATACAACCTAGCGACGGAGATTAAAGTCGACGAGCGCCAGATGGCAGCAGCGAAGCAAGAGTTTAAACAGCAGAGCGGCGCTTTTTTTGAATCACCGATGGGAAAACTGATTCAAAAAGCAAACGGCAATTCTTATTTGCCGGGTAGTCGTCATCGTATAGTGTCCAGTGATGATGTTGAACAAGTGACTTCCGAGCAGATACTAGCGGTGCATGAGCAACTTTTCAAAACCAATGATGGTTTTAAGATGGTTATTGTTGCAAACGTAGAGCCGGAAGAAATTACACCACTTTTGCGTAAATATGTGGCCTCTATCGAAATGAAACCGAGTCGTTCGATTGATTATCACGTTGCGTTTAACCCGGAAGTGCCGGAGCGAACTGTGGTTTCGGATGGGCATGAACCTTCATCGTTGTATGTAATGCGTTTGACTAATACGAGCGATTACCAACGTACGGCAAGAGACACGGTTATCGAAGATATTTTGCAACGTATTAGTAATGCACGTGTTTTGGATATTGTGCGAGAAGAGTCTAGCCTTGATTACAGCCCGAGCATTTACACCATGACACAAGATCGCGAACCCATCTCTGATTGGCTCTTGGAGTCTCAAGTCGAGCCCGAAGACGTGGCTCTTTTAGAGAGTAAACTGGGCAAAGTGTTTGATGATTTAGCGTCAAATATTACCCAAGAAGAAGTGGATACGGCCGCGAAACAACTGGCAGTCGCGATGCAAGGATTGGATGATAACCCAGCACAGAGATCATGGGCATATACTCGTTATTTGGTGCATGATTACGGCGTCGATGTGTTACTTGACGTTGAGAAAGTGGCTAAAAGTGTGACGTTAGATGAAGTGAAAGCGCATGCAAAATCAGCTTTTGGTCCACAAGCAAAACGCTCGGTGATGGTTTTAAATCCGGCCGAATAATCACGTAGTTTCTGACGAAAATCGTGGCAATAGTAATAAAAAGACGGCGTGAAAGCCGTCTTTTTAAGCACTTTAATCAAAGCTTTTATGCTGATTTACGCGAAAGTCGCTTTTCATTGTTGGTGTTGTTTTCTTTTGTGATCGCACTGTCTTGAGCCTTACCCTTTAACGTTACCACTTCCTTTTCAGGTAATTCGGCTGCTTCACCAAAGAATTTGCCACCAGGTTCAATGCTGAGGTTATTGCTCCAGATCCTACCGCTTACGCGTCCCTTGGCAAGCACTTGAATGTGTTCTGCGTGACAGTTTCCGTCCATCATGCCGTTAATGATCAGCTGTTTAGCGTAAATTTCACCGTTTACTCGCCCGCTTTCTGCGACAACGAGAGTGCCTTCCACGTTAATTTGACCATCGACGATGCCATCAATCTGGACATCGTTTTCTACTTTGAGTTCTCCGCTAAGAGAACAGCCTTTGGCGATGAGAGTTGAAGCTGCTGAGCTACTCGTTGTTCCACTGTTTTGATTAAAGATTCCCATCGTATTCTTCGCTCCTTAGTAAAAATGTCTTCGAAATCATTAAGGCTCCAATCGACAAATGGTTTCGGATTCAGTGCTCGCCCAACAAATCGCACCTCGTAATGCAGGTGAGGGCCAGAAGAGAGCCCACTGTTGCCGGAAATTGCAATCAGTTGCCCTTTTTTGACGAACTGACCACTTTTTACTTTGAACGCTTTCAAGTGCGAATAAGAACTCGAAAAACCGAAAGAATGTTGTAGCCTGAGGAAGTTACCAGAGCCTTTATTACTGCGGCGGGTGACTTCCACTACCCCATCGGCAGGGGCATAAATTTTGGTGCCGATATTTACGGCAAAATCGAGCCCACGATGCATCTTGGCAACTTTTGTCACCGGATGGATACGCTTACCGAATCCGGAAGATAGTCGTACGTTGCCGACTGGAGAGCCACTTGGTATTTGGTTTAATAACACCATGCGAACGTTTGAGGTTATCGCTGCTGCATCGAGCCTAGCATCCAAGTTATTTGTCGAGGTATGTTCTCCAACCCCAAGCACTTTCTCTAATTCACCCAAACGTTCCGAAACAAGTTGTACCCGTTCTTCCCGTTCTGAAAGGTCATTTTCTAGCTCTGATTTAAGTGTTTTCAGTGTGCTGAGCTCTTCACCCATGGTGCGTGAATGCTCTGTCAATTCAGCTTGTTTTAACGCTGCATTATCAACGCGAGTGTACAAGTGATGAATTAAGATTACGGTCGCGGCCAGAGCAACAACAAAAAAAACGAAAAACGTTTTTATGTTGCGTTGCATCCTTTTACTGAAGTACCAATGTCTTGAGCCATTGATAGTTGATATAGAGATCGTCAACTGGTCTTTCATCGTCTTCTATTGCTCGTATTTGGTATACGTCTCGTCACTGAGTTAGTAGGAATGTAAGGAAAACGAGTAGGGACCGCCAGAGGCAAATTGGAAAGAAGTGTCAGGTCGTGAGGCGTTTTCAGATATTAGATAAAAGACTCAATAAAGATTTAATATTCTGCTGATTTTGGTCGTAATTACTCCAAATCGCTTCATTTAACTGAATATTATGATTTTTAAGGCGGTTATCCGAGAAATTGGATTGTGAATATTGCCAATAGCATCCGCACGCAATTCAACTTACTTCACGGTTTGCCTTATAAATGTTGGATAATTTATCAAACCGACATTCATTACATCGATAACTTGTTTATGATAGCGGTTGATATAAAGCACTATTCATTGGCTTTAAACCTAAGCGTTACATTTCGTTTAGGAACACATAACTATGACAACGGAGTTGGTCGTGAAAAAACTACTATTGGCTACAGCAGTGGTCGCAGCAGCAGGGGGCGCTGGCTACCTGTACCAAAACAATACTACCGCGAGTGATGCAGGCTCACTGTTAACGCAAGTTCCTGCAGATTCACTTATGGTGACGTATCAGACAGAACCTTTTAACCATTATAAATACATGAACGCATTCGGTACGGCGAATCAAGGCTCGATTGCAGAACTTTTTGCCGATGAACCACTGTCTCCACAACAGCAGTTTGCAGTTAACTTATTCGATGGATACCTAGAGAGTGCTGCGTCGCCAGAAACATTAAAAGCTTATTTGGGCACCGGGGAAAACATTAATCCTGTGTTGTACACAATTGGTATGGTACCGGTGTACAAAGTGGATATTGAAGACCCTGCCGCGTTATGGAAAACACTGGATCATGAAGAGCAGATGAGCGGCGCTAAGCATGAGTTGGTTAAGCTTGGTGAAGTCGAGTATCGTCGTTACGAGATGACTGATTCAATTGACCCGCAGGACGGTATTGGCTTGGTTGTAGCCGTGGTTGATAACGTGCTTACGTTAACGGTTGATGTTCCGCAACTGGGCGTTCAAAACCCGATTAAAATGGCATTAGGGCTTGAAGCACCAAGTCAAAATATTGCTGAGAGTGGACGTCTTGAGGCGTTGCAAGCCAAATACGGTGAAAACAACAACTCTTTTGGTTACTTTGATCATCGCGAAGTGATTAAAGGTTTGACGACGAAAGATGGCAATATGTTTGCTCGTCAAATTAGCACGTTGGATGCAATAGATCCTGAACCAACTATTGAGGAAATGCGTTCACCAGCCTGCCATACTGAGCTTACTCAAGTTGCAGAAAACTGGCCTCAGTCCGTCGCGTTTGCAGAATACAAGATGAAAGGCGATCAGGCGTTCATTAAAGGTTCTTTTGTTGTTGAGTCCAACAATAAAGTGATTCTAGATGCGCTCAAGTCGATTCGTGGTGTATTGGCTGAGTCTAAAAGTGATAAGAGTTTCTTTAGTATGGCGCTTGGTTTAGACATTAATACGCTAGCGCCATCGATTGGTCAGATTTGGGCTGACTTGACCCAGCCTCAATACCAATGCTCTTTATTGACACAAATGCAGCAAGAGATGGGCGGCCAGAATCCAGCAGCCGCTGTAAGCATGGGGTCAGGCATGGTTAACGGCCTCAAAGGCTTAAGCCTACAAATGTTTGATATCAAAGTAGATACTAATGCTCAGCATGGTGAAGTATTTAGCCAGCTAGATGGTATGTTGTCTCTTTCTGCCAATGATCCAATGATGCTTATTCAAACTGCGCAAATGTTCGTTCCTGAACTTGCTCAATTGCAAATTCAACCGGATAACCAACCTGTTAATGTCAGTGACCTATTAGAAATGCATACTGGCATGAAGGTGGACGTGTTTGCTCGTCTAAACGAAAACCATTTCACCCTTTACAGTGGTGATAGTGCTGCGGAAGCAAGCAAAGAAGTGATGGCGCAATCACTTTCTCCAAATGGCTTGTTCAGCTTTGATTTTGATTCAGAGCGTATTTTGGAAGTGTTGGAGAGTGCGTCGTCAATCACAGGGGAGCCGGTTCCGGATGATGTTGTCAAAAGCTTGCAAGGCGAGCTTGTTGGTGGTATGACGATGGACGTGACAGACCAAGGTATTGGTTTTGAGTTTGATTACCGTGGTGCAACTAAACCTGTAACGGTTGCACTGCAGTAACACATTGAGTAGAAAAAGGCGGCTTGAAGCCGCCTTTTGTTATTATGTACCGTATTAAAAAGCGAGTGGGAAGAGCGACGCTTACTTATCTATTTGAGGATGAGAGTATTGCTGATATTCAGGTAACTCTTTTCTTAAATTACTAAATGTCGCCCATGCACTTTCTTTTGAAAGTTTGTTGATCAGCCAGTTTGGCAATAGACCTCCGGGGTCAGCAAACGCCTTGTATTCCACGAGTGTTGTATCGTTTGTGAGTTTTTGTAATTCCCAAGTCGCATCAACCGAGCGAATTCGAACATAACCATTTTGTTCAGCAAGATATGAGTCAGGTGCGCTTTTGATTTCTATGGTGAATCCCAGCTCATCGACCCAGTACTTTGAGTAGGTGACCATATCCCGATTTTTGGCAGGCCATGGTGCTTTAAACTGGGTGTAAACGATGTTCTCGGTGGCCGATATTTGATTTAAAACCCGGCTATGACTGGTATTGTCAATCCAGTTCGGGATATTGTCACTGTCTTCTAGTAGCGTTAAAAATGCACCATAGCTGGTGGGTGTGAACATCCGGGCACGGATCTCAACTAAACCGTCACTATGTTCTCGGGAGTAAATTGTGATTCCATTCTTGTCACTCTCGAACTGCCAGTTCTCGTTGGCGCTCGCGTCAGTACCAGCGGATATCAATGTGGCGAGTGTTAAGGCGCCAATTCTTAAATGCAACATCATGTTAGTATCCGCCAACTTTTCCTAAATTTAAGTTTATACTATTTGTTGTAGCTATAAGGACAATAGTATGTTTTTTGTTATTGTTCTGAAGGTTGCTCTGCACTGAAGCCACGTTGAATGTTGGTGAAGGTAAGCGATGCAAATATTACGATAACGATCGCTAGATGCCATGCTTGACTCAATCCAAGCTGCACCAGAGTTAAGCTGACCAATGAGGAGACGACCATTTGTCCACCACCAGACATTGCCGCTGCGGCACCTGCTTGCTTTTTATAAGGTTGCATTACCATCGCTTGTGCACAAGGTAGGGCAATACCATTACCCAAGATCATTAATAGCTGTCCTAGCATCAGAAATAGAGGCTCAACAGGGCAGAAAAATAACCATATTGCGGCAGCGAGGTGAAGAAATGGGGTGCAAAGCAGCATTTTTTTATTGCCAATAATTGGCCTTACTCGGTTACAAATCGTGGTACCACATAACATACCCAAAGCGGGAATGAGCGCCCACATCGCGTATTGAGCGGAGGTCATGCCAATTTGATCTTGCATGATAAATGGCATCACAGAGACTGTCGTAATCATTAAGCTGAAGTTTAACCAACTGATACTGGCGAAACTCATAAAGTAACGAGATGTAATTAAGCTCTTGTATTGGAGCAACATTTTTCGGGGTGACGGAATGACAGAACGTTTTGTGATGGTTTCTGTGAACTTAAAGGCGATGATTACCCAGGCCAGCGAGACATAGCCCAATAGAGAAATAAACACCATACTCCAACCGAAGTGGAAGTTGATAAAGCCGCCAATCACAGGTGCAATAAGTGGCGTGATTGAAGCCGCCATGGCGATGTAAGACATTGCCACTGGGAGTTCATCCCCGCTAAATCTATCTCGAGTCGACGCTCTCGCGAGTACCGCGCAGCATCCTGTACCTAACCCTTGTAAAAAGCGCCCCATCACCATCCCTGTAAATGTGTCACTGAAGAAAATAATCATCAGCAGACCAGACATCGCGATGAGTAAACCGGTAAGTAATACTCTTTTTCGTCCTAAAGCATCTGACACTGGCCCGTAGATAAATTGAGAGGGGCCAAAGCCGAGCAAATAAATACTCACAAGTAGTTGAGCTTGGTCGAGGGAGATGGAAAAGTCTTTTGCTATCCATGGCAAAGAGGGCATGACTAGCCCCATGCTCAACTGGCCAACGCTAATAATAAGACAGGCGAGTAGTATAGTATGAAAGTTGATTGGGCGACTCATGACGGGTCTCCATTCAAACAACTTTTTTGGCGTCGTGATCTTAAGCCACCTTCGTCATCCACTTCATTTAGCTTTGCTTTGACCCGCTTCACAGTCGATAGACTGACTTCGCATTGCTCTGCCACGTTTTGCAATGTGTAGCCTTCTAGCAGTAACGTTGCGATCTGTTGGTGTTTGGTTTTGTTTGCGGGGCGGCCGCGAAACTTCTGTTTCCATAATTCTGGCTGCTCTTTAATGGCCTGTCGCCCTTGCTCTGCGGCAAACAGGCGATGTTCAGTCTGCACTTTCCCATATCCAGATAACACTGTGAGTAGTGTTTGAGTTTGAACAGAACCTGGCTCAAAAGTTAGTGATTCACATACGGTTTTCAATGTTACCCCTTTATCGAGTAGCATTTTTATTGTGTTCAATGCTTGACTAAAGTCGCGACCAAATGCGGTCAGCCACCAGAGCACAATCGTATCCCCAGTTCTGACGGAATCGAGCAGTTGTAAGAATGCCTCTCTCTCGGTTGGAGGCATGCAACCACGAACCTTATCCTCAAAATGCTGAGCTTCGGGCGCAAAAGCTTTTAGAGTATTAAGGTGCTCTTGGTAAGCTCGATTTTTTGGCGAATAACGAGTGTAAAGATACGTGGTCATAAGGATTATGAGCCCCTTTTCTTTTGGTTCATATAGTGTAATGGCTCATAAATATACATGGGTTCATTAATTCTTACAACACTAAATGAGCCGTTTGGGAGTCAGGGGCAAATAAAAAGCCAACCGAATGGCTGGCTATAGCTATTTAAGCTTTTGTTGTCTGTCGCTCGATTAACTTCACTGGCACCATCATTTTTACTAGGCTGCCGTTTTTCGTATTAATTTGATCAACAATGATCTTCACGCACTCGCGAGCGAGGCGACGGAAATCCTGGCGGAATGTGGTTAATTGATAGCTTAACCATTCTGTCTGAGGAATATTATCAAAGCCAATGACTTGTAAGTCCTGAGGAATGCTCAACCCGCATTCTATACGGGCGATATCCATGACCGCCATCGCAAGGTTATCGGTTGCACAGAACACCGCTTCAGGCCGATTTTTGTCTGCCAGTATGGCACGGACTTTATCAAGTGAGCTCGCGTAGTCATAGCTGGCTTCAATGATGCGTGGCGTCTTGCCGGTTAGGTCTTCAAATTCAGAGCAGAAGCCGCTTTGACGTTCGTCATTCGTAAAGGTTGGCACTTCTCCCGTCAAATAAACCGCGTTCTTCACGCCACTTTTGTGCAGAAGTTGCGCGGCTTGTTGGCCTGCTTCGTAGTTGTCACTGATAACGTAGCTACTCCTAGTACCTTCAACAACTCGTGCGTATTGAACAATTGGGATATTAAACTCTTCACATTCTTCATAAAGGGACTTATTGAAGGTTGCGGAAGCAGCAATGACACCATCGACGCGATACTGGAAGATATTTGGGATTGAGTGGCCCTCTTCTTCATCCACTTGCCATGGAATCAATACGGCAGAATAACCTTTTTTCTGTAACTCACTGGAAATTAACTGCAGTGTTTTCATATGGATAGGGTAATCCGCATCAGGAAACACCAAACCTATCAATTTCGATTCGTTTGTGGTCAGGCTACGTGCAAAGGCGTTAGGGCGGTAGTTAAGGGCTTTAGCCGCTTCAAAGACTTTTTGCTTGGTCTTTTCGGATACTGAGCTACCCGGAACAAACACGCGCGATACAGTAGATTGAGAGACGCCTGCCATCTTTGCCACATCTTTTGATGTGACTACGTGTTTAATTGATTTCATGAATAAAACTTAGTTGCCAGTAATTGAGGTCATAAGACTAGCATAAATAGGTACGTATTCATAAATGTTCTGACGGGGTATCCTAAGTAGAATAATGGCTTTGGAGTGTTAAAAAGCAAAATGTGGGTTAACCCATTCGATTTGCTTTGAGCTAGCACTAGATCTAGAGCGTAGATACTGTCCGTTTGTTGGACGTACAGTATCTACGTAAAGAACATTAATTTGCTTGTTTGACTGCAACTTTACGTTTCGGGGAGAGGAGTGAA
>NZ_JADDYG010000359.1:51234-52565 GCF_015163535.1 Vibrio sp. OPT46
ATTAAAAAGCAAAATGTGGGTTAACCCATTCGATTTGCTTTGAGCTAGCACTAGATCTAGTGCGTAGATACTGTCCGTTTGTTGGACGTACAGTATCTACGTAAAGAACATTAATTTGCTTGTTTGACTGCAACTTTACGTTTCGGGGAGAGGAGTGAATACCCCATGTATCCGATGCAAGCGGTAGCGACAAGAATAGAGCAGCCACGCATAAAGTTAATCAGCATAGGAGCGTTGTCGGTAAACGCGTTGATCCCCCAAAGCATCACGATCGAGAATACAAACATCACTAGTAAGCCATAACATGGAGCATCGATTTTGCCGGGAACGACATACCAACCATCTTCCTTGATTGGTTTATTTAGACGAGCATATTCCGCTTGCTGGCCTTTCACTGTGTAAAGATGCATTTCATCTTGTTTACCCGTCAGGAGAAGGCTAGCAATGTAAGCGACAACGGCATTCACAAGGACGCCAATCACGCAATACCAAGGCCACGCAATATCGGTCGCAACGGCTACATACCAGATCACCAAGAAGCTAGCAGCAACGCCAATTAACAAGCCTTTTTCCGTAATGTGTTTTGAGTAGAAACCAAGGACGAACATACAGAAGCTCGCACCGACAAAGTAAGAGCCTGCCTTACTCAGCACTTCCAGTACCGAGCCTGTGCTGGTGGCAAACATGATCGCTGGAATGATGACCAAAATCGCCCACGCCACCGTGAAGAAACGCGATACCTTTAAGTAATGCTCTTCCGACTCGTTTTGCTTGTAGAAGCGTTTGTAAAAGTCAGCCACAGAAACGGTCGCCATTGAGTTAAATGCGGAATCGAGACTCGACATACTTGCCGCCAGAATCGCAGCGGCAATGATGCCCATCAAGCCTGGCATTCCATATTCACTCGCATAATGAAGAATGATGGTGTTGCCGTTTTCAAACTCTTTACCGTCGTAATAAGCGTTGAACAGGACGCCAAGCAAGATAAAGACAAAGTAAATAAAGAAGGCCACGTAGCCCATCATCAACATTGCCTTTTTCGCATCGCCCATGTTTTTCGCGGCCATACAACGTTGTACCATCATCTGGTTACCGCCATACACGGTGGTGTGGAACATCGTCATTGCGATAACGCCGGCCCATACAGTCGTTACTTGGCTTAGGTCAAAACTTGTTTGTAGGGCATCGGTCATTCCTTTCGCTTTGAGTTCTGCCATGACCTCCGTCATTGGAGCAGGCATGCCATTCCAAACGGCTTCAATGATGATGAATGCGCCAATAAATAAGATTACTGCTTGAATCACATCGGTCCAAATGACAGCCGCGATACC
>NZ_JADDYG010000359.1:52626-61146 GCF_015163535.1 Vibrio sp. OPT46
GCCCATTACGGTGTAGATAAGGGCAATTGCAGTGACGATCATGATGCAGTACATCACGTCGATACCAGTAATGAACTCTAAAATCATTGCTGTCGCGTAGAGTACGGCTGCCGAGCTCAATGCTTGTTTGATAAGGAAGATAAACGACAAAGTCAGTCGTGAAGCCTTACCGAAGCGTCGTTCTTGATACTCGTAGATGGAGGTTAAACCGTTGTTGTAGAAAAACGGCATAAACACAGCCACGATGAAGAAGATCACCAGCGGATAATTGAGGTGAATCGCGATAACCGACAGGCCTTCTTTGTAAGACCAAGCTGGCCCGCCAAGGAAAGACATGGCACTCACGTAAGTACAAACGACAGAAATACCGATCGCCCACCAAGGGATGCTCTTATCACCCAAAGCGAATTGGCTAGCTGAAGTGACTCGCTTACCAATCACCGCACCCAGTACTAGCGTTAGGGCGATGTATCCCCCAAGGATGCTCCAGTTAAGTGCGCCAAACTCATGCATAATTAGGTCCTTCTAACTGTTCTTTCATTTGTGCAAACACGTCATAGCCAAGTTGCAGCAGGATATGAACGATGTCGATCGCTACCCAGTTTTCCTTCAGTAAATCGCCTTCGCGTCGCCAAATGTCCATAACGCGAAGTTCGATGTGTTTTCCGGTTGGGGCAAGACCGAGCCAGCCACTGTGACCAGTGTGAGTACCATGCATATGTGGCCAACCACCTGTGGATACGTAGTCATTTTTGGCCAAAAAATTGACCTCAATATCGACACTTCGATCTGGGAACGCAAACACAAATGGCGCTTGATGGTGGTTACGGAAACCTTTGATACCGCGCGTAGTACCAATACCAGCAGGGCCGTACCACATGAAGTCATTGTGCCAGTAGTTTTCTAAATCCATCGAGAAAAGATCTTTGCCATCAAAACGACCCAAGCAAGACAGCATATCTTCAACCAGCTGGGCGCTCTTTTCACTTTCTTCCAAAGACACAACAGATTGTTGAATACCGTTAGAAGTTGCAGGAGAAGGAACCAAGCCATCGTGACCTAAGCTTTTACGAAGAGGGTTGCAGCCTGCTTGATTCATCGCGTCGATGAAGTCTGGGATCATGTAAGATTCGGTGATTTGGTCGTTCTCCACACACACCATTTCGGTGTAACGCAAGTAGAGTGTTTTCCCTGTTGCTGGGATGCCAAACAGTGGTTGTTCAAATGTACCGATAAAGTAGCCGGTAGAGTTGTACCAAGTGCGGCCTTCGTATTCGCCGTGCATAACAATTATTGGTCGGCGCTCGGCGTCAGGCAAAGCATTAACAAGTGGTGAGAGGAAAGATTCGTGGGTTGCATCTGGGCCATTAAGATCGTTCACAGGGTGCGCCACGCACCATTTTACGTCAGGGTTCAAAGTTTGCAGAGCGGCCTGTTTTTGCTCGATGTCTGCGGCTTTGAAGTAGTTCTGGTAGAACTGTTCGATGATGTTGAGTGACATGTTGCTTCCTTACTGTCTGTGATTTTAATAAATAGTGTTTAGTCAGCCGTTAGCCTTGCTGAAGCAGGATTTGCTTCCAGATTGCGGTCTCGTCAAACAAAGTGAATTCGCGACGAAGACCCCAAGGGCCAAACTCAGCGTGGCTGATCCCCATGATGTAAACCTCTTTTCCTGAAGGCTTACCAAACATCCCATATCCCTCATGCTTACCGTGCAAAGACCATCGAATTGCCGCGCGTGGTGACATCATGTCGTCATCTCGGCCAATACGATGGTGAACGGTAAATTGAGCATTTGGGAAAGACGCACGAAGTGCCATCCAAAAATGATCGACTTCCGAGTGTGATAGGGCAGTTTGACCGCCAGTGTATTCGCCGATGCAAGCGCGGTCGTACTCTTTCGGTACTATTGAGAACTCGGCATTCATAAGGCTTCTGAGAATTGCTTCGTAGCGCTGACCATATTCGTTGTCGTTGCCTACGCCCAAATAAGGTCCAGGAATGTCGACTTCAGGAGTGAACGGAAATGGGCTTGATTCCACGCCACCTTCAAATTCGATTTGTTGGCGTGCAAACTCTTCTGACGTCATGCCCAGTTGTTTCGCGATATCGGCTTGATCGCGAACCAACCATTCGTCATTGATTTGGTTATTGATAGCATGGCAATCTGCGATAATACGGAAACGAAGCTTGCGGTTCGAAGCTTGCCCATAGAAGCCGTTGCCACTGTGTGTTGCAGTAGAGATGATTCGATGAGAAGAAAGCATGCCTTGTTCCGGGGTGCCTGACCAAATGACGTCTTCGCCATATAGCGTGCGATCGGGAAACTCGGCCAGTGTCGCCATTGTTGCACTGATCACCCCTTCGTTTCCTTGAACGATAGAGAGTGGAGTACGCACAACAATGTCGGGAGAGTAGTAGTGTTCTAAGGTGTTTAAACCTCGGTCTTCCCAAATCTCTTTTGTGATACCAAGAATGTAGTCGGGAAAATCACGCCACTTTTCATCGAAGCCAACCATGGCCATAAATCACCTCCGTAATTGAATAATTATGTTTTGATTACGTATTCAAAATATATCATGTTGCCATTTTGTCAACGGATTGTTTTTCGATTGTTTAAATAGCGTGCTGATGATCAGATTTTTAACAATTGAGCGGAAAATAAACTAAAAAAGTACAGGAGAGATGGAAGCTATCTCTTATCGAGACGTGTTAATAAGAAAGGAGGTCAAAGTTTTTTGTATGAATATTCCTAATATCTTATTGTTTTTTAATCGCTTAATTTATTTTTATCTGTTTGAATGGAAACAAATGATTAAGCCAAAACTGATAATCATGCAGATCAAGGCACCCAAATAGACTTTATCGCTAATATTCAGCTATTTTGGTGTCAATTATCCTTATATCTTTCAAATTTTCCTTTTGCATACGAATGCTTAAAGGCTTTTTTATTAAATCGGAAGTAAATAACGAATAAGCCACTAGAAAGGTGTTTATCTAGTGGCTATAACAGTCATAAGCGCTCTATGAGTGCAACGATCAGGATAAAAGCGCAGGTAACGATAGCGAGATGGCAGGGATGAAGGTAATCAACATCAACGCCACTATCATTGCACCAATCCAACCCATGATGGCTTTAGAGAGCGACTCTATCGGCACTTTGCCTACCTGACTTGCCATAAACAGGTTGGCACCTAAAGGAGGCGTAACAAAGCCAATGGCCAAGTTCACGATCATCACGATACCAAAATGAACGGGGTCCATGCCGAGTGCTGACGTAATGGGTAGCAGAATTGGTGTGAGAATAACAATGGCTGCCAGCGTTTCCATAAAGGTACCGACAAGCAACAACAGGACATTGATGCAAAGCAGTATCAGAAGTTTGTTTTCAGTAATCGATAGAATGAACTGAGCAATCTCGGCCGGTAGACGTTCTAGGGTCAATATGCGGCCAAACGTCACGGACGCACCCACAATGACGAGTACTGCGCCAACTAACAGTGACGACTCTAGAATGATTTTCACAACTTGCGCTGGTTTGAGCACTTTATAAACAAACATGCCAAAGAATAAGCCATAGAGCACACCAATGGCGGCTGATTCGGTAGGTGTGAAGATACCGGAATAGATACCGCCGAGAATGATCACGGGGAGTAGCATTGCCCAACTGGCTTCTTTTAGCGCATCAAGACGCTCTGCCCAGGTCGCTTTGCGCTCGTTACCTGTGTAGCCCCGCAATTTTGAGACAATTAGACAATAGCCGATCAATACCATACCGACGACCAAGCCAGGAATGATGCCCGCTATGAACATCTTAGTTACCGAGACTTCAGCTGTGATCGCGTAGACGATCATCACCACAGAGGGTGGAATAATGACGCCAATTCCGCCGGAGGACGCGATTAAAGCACCTGCAAAGCTGCGGTCGTAGCCTTTCTTTACCATCGAGGGAATCATCGTCAAGCCGATAGCGGCAACAGTGGCAGACCCTGTACCAGAGATGGAAGCGAAGAACATACACGCCACAATGGCCACGATGCCAAGCCCGCCAGTAAAGTGGCCAAAGAAGACCTCCGCCACATGCAATAATCGTTTTGAGATCCCTCCTTGGCTCATAAGGTTACCTGCTAAGGTAAAAAAAACGACGGCGAGGAGAGGGAAAGAGTCGAGCCCTGTTACCATTCCTTGGACTAAAAACTCGATGTTAAGAAACGGCAGACTGAGTATCGCGACCATACTGGCTGCCGCCAGAGCAATACCGACCGGAACGCCAATGAGCAGAAGCAGACCAAAGCTGCCAAACAAAAGTGCAGACGTCATGCGTTAAACTCCAATAGTCGGTTAGAAGTACGATACTTTGCTTTGATATGGCGATAGCGTTGGCGAGAAAAGCGAACTCGTTCATTGCTGGTGGAGCACGCGTTCACACGTTGATAAATGCTTGTCACTAGGCGCGCGCAGCTTAATAGTGCGCAAACTAAAACAGAGGCATACAAACACGCAATAGGAATTTCCATTGCGGGTGCAATCTGACCGAGTTGCAGGCTGCGGTTTATAACCTTAAATCCAAACCAGGCGACAGTTGCACTAAAGGCAAGGTAGATAAGATCAGAGACAATCAAACTGAATTGCGTCCAATTGCCCGGAAGTTTATCGATGAACACACGAATGCGGATGTGTCGATCATCTCGGATACAGTAGCTGATGCTCAGGTACATCGCCCATACGAATAAATAACGAGCCAGCTCTTCAGCCCACGCGATCGTTGCATCGAACAGGCGTAGGGCGATTTGCAAGCACAGTAAAGTTGTCATCGTTGAGATCGCGATAACGATAAGGGTTGGTTCTAGGTATTTGTCTAGTAAGCGAAACCACTTCATGTTCACCTCCAAAACGAGAAAGCACGACCTGTTGCCAGATCGTGCAAAAGAGTGGGAGTTATAGGCGTTCTATCTCGGCCATCACGTTGTCAAACAAGTCTTTACCCGTTTTACTGCGCAAGTCCTGGTACACGGCCGCATTCATTTTCTCTTTCATGATGCTGCGTACCTCGTCTGGGACGATGTTAACCGTCATGCCTTTTGCTTCGAGCTCTTTGATTACTTCTTGGTTTTGCTTAGCGGCGAGCTCACGCTGTTTTGCGATGGTTTCTTTGCTTACTTCACTGATCAGCGCTTGTTGTGCGGCCGGCAGTGAATCCCAAAACGATTTGTTCATGAACAACACGTAGTTGGTGTATATATGGTTAGTTAAAGAGAGGTACTTTTGTGCCTCGTAAAAACGTTCGGCATAAATAGAGTAGATAGCACTTTCTTGAGCGTTAATCAGGCCTTGTTGTAACGAGGTGAAAATTTCTCCCCAAGACAGAGGTGTTGGCGCAGTACCAATAGATTTCCACGCGCTTATTTGAGTGGGGTTAGATGCCGAGCGAATCTTTAGCCCTTTCAGGTCCTCAATACTATCAATTGGCTGTTTGTTGTTGGTCACGCTACGAAAGCCGACCTCCATAAAGCCAAGTCCATGAAAGCCTTTTGATTCCATAGCATTCAACAATGGTTGTCCGATCTTCTCACTGTCGAGCGCTTTGTGTGCTTGCTCTTCGCTATCAAAAAGGTAGAACACGTCGAGCACGTTAAACTCTGGGACGTAGGGAGAGAGTAAAACTGACGCACCAAACGTCATTTGTAAGTTGCCTTGCTGCACGAGTTCAGTCGTCTCACGCACATCGCCTAGTTGTCTTGCCGGATAGATTTCAACTTCTATCTCACCGTTTGAGCGAGCTTCCACTTCTTGTTCGAAATAGAGCATTGCTTTGTGTACGGGAGAGGTTTCTTGACTGTCATGAGCAAGACGTATAACACTGGTTGCAAACGTATTCATACTGCTAAATGCAAGCCCCAGTGCGGTAAGTGAAGTCAGGATTACTTTCTTCATCGTTCTTCCTTGTTTCTGGTATGACCTGCCATTGGCATTCGTCGGCAAGTCACACAACTTTTTATGTTTTTATAAATTAGTTGAGCAATTCATATCCATTTTGCATACGAATCCAAAATAAAACATTAAAGTAACAAGTCAATAACAAGATTGATGAATTGATGAGGAATTAAATAACGATTGGTGAAAATTTAATCGTGATCACAGAAAATGCCTTACTCGAAAGCAAGGCATTTTGTTTATGAAGAATGAATAAAAATGGATTTATTAAATGGTGCTACTACGTTCGATCAAGGTGCCTTGCTCGAAAAGGTATTCGCCAGTTGCATCCAGGTTGCCGTTGATTCGATTCATCAAATCTTCAACCGCTCGTTTAACAATTTTGTCGACTGGTTGAGCAATGGTGGTCAAATCATAGCTCGGCCATGCAGACATCGGAATGTTATCTACACCCATCACAGAGAAGTCTTGGGGGATCTTTGCTCCGGCTTGTCGCAAGCCATCCATCACACCCATGGCGAGGATGTCGTTTGCACAAAAAATTGCATCGGGTTTGCTAGTGTGCGACAAGATCGCTTTCGCCGCTTCTAAGCCTGCTTCAAAGCTGTACTTGGCTTGGATAAAGGTTGGTGACGGGGAGCCGAGTTCTTGCAATTTTGAAGAGAAACCCAGCCAACGCTCTTCACTGGTCATGGAGCCAGCATCGCCACTGATATAAGCACACTGTTTTGCGCCTTTCTGCGTTAAATACTCGGCTGCTTGTTGGCCCGCCAATCGGTTATCAATACCAGAGCTATTGGCATTAATACCCTCGGCGTAGCGGTTAATCAAGCTTAAATGAACGCCAAACTTTTCGCATTGGGCAAACGCGCGTGAGGTTAAACGGCTGGTGGCGATAACGAGTCCGTCCACTTGGTATTCAATGGCGCGTGAAATGGCGAGATCGAGGTCGTCCTTGTCGATAGGGCAAAGCACAACTTGTCCGCCTCGCTTTTGAATTTCGACAGCCAAAGCACGAGATTGCATGTCGTACATTGGGTTTGATTCGCTATCTAACGCAATCGCCACTAAGCCTGAACGATTCGAAATCAGACCTCGGGCGATGGCATTCGGTGTGTATCCGAGCTTAGCTGCGGCATCCATCACCATTTTGCGTTTCTTCTCGCTAATACTCGCAGTCGGGCTGAATGCTCTAGATACCGTCGATTGAGAGACGCCGAGCATCTTCGCGACGTCGATCGAAGTTACTTTCGCTTTAATGGTGATACTCCTTATTTAAGGCCATTGAACCTTCTCATACGTGCTGAGTGTATGGGCTAGGGGATTTCTGTGTCTAGAGCATTACATTGATAAGGCGTAAATATCAGAGAAAACTCAAGAATTCATCACATTTCTCTCTTGCTTGAAGCCATCAATGATCGTTTTGTGTTCAGAGCCAACACAAAAGAAGCTAACGCCGAGTTCACGCCATTCCCGAGCTTGTTGAGCCGTCGCGACAAACATGCCAACAGGTTTATTGGCGGCTCTGGCCGCTTCGATTACTCGCATACTTGCTTGTGCGACTTTCTCATCATGAACGCTATCAGCACCATAAGCGACAGTGAGATCAACTTGGCCAATGAAGAGCGCATCAATTCCTTCAACATTGGCAATCGCTTCAACATTTTCAACCCCTTGAGGGTCTTCAATTTGTGCAATGACAATCGTATTCGCACGGCTGTCTTTTAAGTGTTCAACCATGGGCTTAGTGGCGTATTGCGCTGCTCGACTGGAACCAGCATACCCTCGGCCACCTTCTCCGTAATGGCAGATTTTCGCCAGTTGCGTCGCTTGCTCAGCAGTACAAACATGGGGAATTTGTACACCCGCCGCGCCACAGTCAAGCGCGTTCAAAATGGTTGAAGGAGCGCTGTCTTGTACTCGTACCACGCACGCGAGGTCATTCGCTCTGGCCGCCATGATGCACAGATCAAGCGAGGAACGATCGAAAGGTGCGTGCTCTGCATCCAGTACCACAAAAGGCAACTCTGCCAGTGCCAATACTTCGATAATGTGAGGGTGAGGGGTTTTAACAAATGTACCTAATATCGTTTCTTGCTTCAGACGTTGTTTAAAATTGCTCATGATTCTCTCCTTTGCAAAGGTATGCAAAAACTAACATGTAGAAATGTAAATGATGAGTAAAAATGATGTGATCTAAAACTCATTTTTGATTGAAAATTAAACTTAATTAAGGTCCTTATTACTTGCTTTTATTTGTTTAAGCTAATAAATACAAAGGCTTAAGGGTTGTTTTTGTGGTTTGTTGACTTAACTTGTCAAATGTTAATTAAGTGTTTAATCTGATTTTGCATTCGTATCCAAAAGCATAAAAATAACCGTTCGTCAGCCTCAATGTTCAAGGAGAAACCCAATGGCACGCATTTTAAAAAACGGAATCACTGAAGAAGCATCAGCATCAAACGACGCAAAAGTGCGTCAGATTGTTGAAAACATTCTTGCTGATATTGAATCGAAAGGTGATAGCGCTGTACGTGAGTTGTCTGAAAAGTTTGATAACTGGTCGCCGGAGCAATTCCGCCTGTC
>NZ_JADDYG010000359.1:61156-62094 GCF_015163535.1 Vibrio sp. OPT46
ATTCAGACGTTGTTTAAAATTGCTCATGATTCTCTCCTTTGCAAAGGTATGCAAAAACTAACATTTAGAAATGTAAATGATGAGTAAAAATGATGTGATCTAAAACTCATTTTTGATTAAAAATTAAACTTAATTAAGGTCCTTATTACTTGCTTTTATTTGTTTAAACTAATAAATACAAAGGCTTAAGTAATGTTTTTGTGGTTTGTTGACTTAACTTGTCAAGTGTTAATTAAGTGTTTAATCTGATTTTGCATTCGTATCCAAAAGCATAAAAATAACCGTTCGTCAGCCTCAATGTTCAAGGAGAAACCCAATGGCACGCATTTTAAAAAACGGAATCACTGAAGAAGCATCAGCATCAAATGACGCAAAAGTGCGTCAGATTGTCGAAAACATTCTTGCTGATATTGAATCGAAAGGTGATAGCGCTGTACGTGAGTTGTCTGAAAAGTTTGATAACTGGTCGCCGGAGCAATTCCGCCTGTCAGAAGAGCAAATCCAAGCCTGTGTGGATGCGCTTGATGAATCGACTCGTCATGATATCGAGTTCGCTCAGCAACAAGTTCGAAACTTTGCTCAAATTCAACGTGACTCAATGAAAGACGTCGAAGTAGAAACCATGCCTGGTGTGGTACTGGGGCATAAAAATATTCCAGTAAACAGCGTGGGTTGTTACATCCCTGGTGGAAAATACCCATTGGTTGCATCCGCTCACATGAGTGTACTGACGGCGAAAGTCGCGGGCGTAAAACGTGTTATTGCTTGTGCGCCTCCGTTTAACGGCCAGCCGAACGTCGCGATTGTCGCTGCGATGGCAATGGCGGGTGCGGATGAAATCTACTGCTTCGGTGGTGTTCAGGCGGTAGGTGCAATGGCTCTTGGTACAGAGACTATTGCGCCAGTCGATATGATTGTAGGGCCGGGTAACGCATTTG
>NZ_JADDYG010000359.1:62297-63818 GCF_015163535.1 Vibrio sp. OPT46
CGCGGGTAAAGCGTGGGCAGATTACGGACAAGTGATTGTGTGTGATAGCTACGAAGAAATGGTGGAAGTGGCAGACGATATCGCTTCTGAACACGTTCAAGTGATGACGGAAGATCCTAAATACTTCCTAGATAACATGACCAACTACGGTGCCTTGTTCCTAGGTCGTGAAACCAACGTTTCTTACGGCGATAAATGTATTGGTACCAACCATACACTGCCAACGAAGAAAGCGGCGCGATACACCGGTGGTCTTTGGGTAGGTAAATTTATCAAAACCTGTACTTACCAGCGTGTAACGGAAGCTGCGTCCCTCAAAGTCGGTGAGTATTGCTCTCGCTTGTGTGCACTCGAAGGTTTTGCTGGCCACAAAGAGCAAGCGGATATTCGTGTGCGCCGTTACAAAGGCAAAGTAGAAGAGGCGTAATATGTCGAAACTTGCCTTAGTCACAGGCGGCAGTGGCGGACTGGGTGCCGCCATTTGTCGCAAGCTAGCTGAATCGGGATATCGCGTAATTCTGACTTACAACAGTAATCATAAAGCGGCCGAGGATGTGCTTTCCTCGCTGCCACGTAACGAGCATCTAGCATTCAAATTGAACGTGGCAGATTCTAGTGCGATTGAACAGCTTAAACATCAAGTCAGTGAAATAAGCGACAAGCTGGATTTGTTGGTCAACTGTGCGGGGATGACGAAATTCGTCGCGCACTCTGATTTGCAAAGCTTAGATGATCAACTGTTTGACCAAATTTTCCAAGTGAACGTCCGTGCGCCTTTTGCCATGGTTCGAGCGTTTGAGCCTTGGCTTAAGCAAGCCAATGGTTGTGTGGTGAACATTACTTCTATCGCGGCACAGACTGCGATGGGGAGCAACATTGCTTACTGTGCAAGTAAATCTGCCGCGGAGAACATGACCCGTTCTTTAGCTCGCGCTCTGTCTCCCGAGGTTCGCGTTTTGGCTGTTGCTCCAGGGCTTGTCGACACTGAGTTTGTCAAAGGCTTGGATGACGCATGGCGTAATCAACAAGAACAATCCACACCGCTTAAGCGTTTAGCCAATGATGAAGAAGTCGCTCAAGCCGTGTACGCCGCAGCAGAAGTTTTGACCTTCTCGACAGGCAATACCATCGCGGTTGATGGTGGGCGACCTTTAGGTCTGTAACACACTTTCGGTTTGTAACTAACAATTCAAAGGCTAGGTCCAAACAAGGACAACAAGGATTTACAATGACTCTACAATCTAAAATGAATAATAATCTGGTCCGCTACATGGAACTGATTCCGGGTACGAGTGCGTTTATTGATGCGCGCACGCCAGGCAGTGATCTCAAAGATAACTTTTGTATTATCGGTGCAGGGGTGGCAGAGAGCAGTCGTCAGCATGTTCATATTCGCGATACGGCGGGCTTTAATATTGGTGCCGCAGGCCAACCGCCGGGCATCAAAAATTCGTTACATTCTCATCGCACCGCTGAGCTTTTCTTGGTGTTCAAAGGTCAGTTCCGCTTTTATTGGGGGAA
>NZ_JADDYG010000359.1:63984-65346 GCF_015163535.1 Vibrio sp. OPT46
CAAAGACAGTCAAGGTTATGGTTTATACCTCAAAGCCGATGGCACACTTGTGGACACTATTAATGGCGACCCGGTGCCACAAGAATCAGAATTGATGCCGCTGCTTACCGAAGAAGAACTCGCGACCTTCGATACCTACACCGCAGAAGAGATGATGCCATTTGTCGCTCTGCAAAAAGATTATCGTGAAATCAAAGGCGATTTCGGCGGAAGCAACGTGAAACAATACGCCTTAACGGGTCATCCTTTGGCGAGTTATGACTTCCAAGTAAAGAGTGAAGATGAAGTGAGCATCATGGCTTATGAGCTTTCTGAAGGTGGCTCGATTCCTCAACACTGCCGAGAAGAAAAACAAGTGCTTATCAACTTTGATGGCGATACTGAAGTCGTCCTCACGCATCAAGGCGAACAAGCGAGTGTTGTTTTAACGCGCGGTGATGTGCTGAATGTTCCAGAAGGTGCGTCTTATTCACTGACGAACTTGCGTGGTAATAGTTTGACGTATTGCATTCTTGGGTCTGATCAACCAAAGCCGCTTGCAGGAGAATAAAATGACGCAACCCACCTCGTTAGTTTGGCTACCCGGACTACTTTGTGATGGCACATTGTTTGAGGAAGTCAACCGAGCGTTGCCAAGTTGGGTTGAGCCTTCATGCCCGACGCTGGCCTCATTGCCGTCAATGGAACAGCTGGCGCAGAAAGTGTTGCAAGACGCACCGCAGGAGTTTGTCTTGGGTGGCTTATCAATGGGTGGGATTCTTGCCTTTGAGGTGTACCGTCAAGCGCCAAACAGAGTCAAAGGCTTGATCCTCATGGATACCAATGCAGCAGATGAAAAGCCAGAGGTGACACAAAAGCGTGATGCACTGGTTAGCCGTGCGCTAAGTGGTGAGTTTGAACGCATTACGCCTGACACTCTGATGCCTGTGCTGATTCATCCAAGCCGTTTGCAAGACAAAGCGTTAACTGAGCGTATAGAAGGCATGGCGGTCAATGTAGGTTTGGAGGCATTTGAAGCACATGCTAAAGCGTTAGCAACTCGCCCGGATGCTCGACCTTTATTGGCGGACATTCAAGTTCCTACGTTGGTGATAACAGGTAAAGAAGATAAGCTTTGTCCGCTAGACAATCATCTGCTCATGGAGAGATGCATCCCAAACGTCACGCTTCATGTTATCCCTGAGTGTGGGCATCTATCTACGCTTGAGCAGCCTTTAATTATTAGTGAAGTGATGACTACTTGGCTTCAAGATAACTTTACTTAGTGTTGATAAGAACTTCATCACTCACCACCTTAAGGTTACTTGGGTATAGGTGGTGAGCGATGAGTATTATCAGAAGTAGTAGCGAATACCTGCCGCG
>NZ_JADDYG010000360.1:0-458 GCF_015163535.1 Vibrio sp. OPT46
TGATTTGAACGGCTCACTTTTGTAAAGAGTGATGTAATGTGGAGAGTTATCGGATCTATCTGGTGCACGTACAGCAAAAACCCCCTCAGCAATCTCATTCACAACGTTGAATTCTTTTAAGCGTTTACGCTCATTACTTCGCTCTGCTTTCGTATGTCCGTTTGAAAGGCTATTGTTTAATTTAGCAAACTCGCCTTCAAATGAATTTACATCACTTTCCAATTTATCCAATCTATTGGTTAAACTAACGTTAAAAGTTTCTTGAGCAGAATTAAATTGATGATATGGCTTCAATCTCATTGTAATTGAGTCATCAATTTGTTGCTGTAAGGTCAAACTGATCGTCTGTGTAATATTCTTTGACGCAGCTTTCGAGGTTGACTTCACAATCTCACTTTTTTGCTTACCAAATTCATCCTTTACTTTGCTAGGAATGTCTATTTTAGTAATGATTGATT
>NZ_JADDYG010000361.1:0-846 GCF_015163535.1 Vibrio sp. OPT46
GTCTACTCTCAGTAACCCTTACACAATTTACGTAATTCTGACGCTAAACGTTGCTAAAATTAATATTATCAATAGTGTTACTTTGGTTCATATTCTCATTTGCTGTGAAAGCTACTTTCCAACGCATTGTTATAATGAGAACGATAGCCACTTAACGTTAATACTAACAGTGTCGCATATTAAGTCGAGAGTGCTTTATTGGATAAAAACGGACTTTCCTCTTACTTACCCTATGAAAGGGGTAGAGACTTCATGACCGTTTAGAAGGTGAGAGCAATATGCAAAGAATAGTAGATTTAGCTCCAGTAGTAATTTTGACCAGTGTTTGCAGCGTTGCTTGGATATTCTTTTCAACAAAGAGCATTTGGGTGTTTTTTGAACTGTTTGTATTTACGATGCTTGGCTTTGGCCTTTTGTACGGGTTACTACAAAAGGCTGATCCTAAACACTTTGACTTTGTTTTAAATCACATCGATGAAATTAAGAAGGAAGGCAAAGATGCTTGCCTAAGCGGCGCTCCGAAAGAATCCAACCCATACTCTGGTGTCGATGGTGATTTATGGGAGGCTGGTTACACAGCCTCCAACAACAAAAAGATAAAGCAATAAACCGCTAGGTGCTTATTCAACATTGTGCTTTTCAAAAAAGCACCCTGCCATTTTAAGGACAGGGTGAAAGCAAGAAGTTTCTCAGGAGCGGTCGGGGGAGAGAAACTCATCTAAATCTTATTTACTTACCGGCGAACCTCTTCAAATTCACCTTCAATCGCATCTGCTTTACCTGTATTAAACTCATACTCTTCGTGCATTTCTCTCTGCATTTTCTTGACGCGCTTTTCAATACGCT
>NZ_JADDYG010000361.1:1032-1261 GCF_015163535.1 Vibrio sp. OPT46
CACTTTGTCCGGAGAGTGTCAAATGAATGAAACGAAAAAACGCCTGAGGGTGATCAGGCGTATAAACGGGGAAAAATATTAGTAATGCGCATGGCGCTTATTATTTAGAACAAATATGAGATATTGTCCGCTACGCTATGTGGTTAACGTTGTGGAGCAAAGTTCACCTATCGAGGGAATGTTTGGTAACGAACACCCATCATTTGTTCCATACAGTGCACAACTTGGC
>NZ_JADDYG010000362.1:0-1262 GCF_015163535.1 Vibrio sp. OPT46
GTTTCTTGATAACACTGATATCTTCAATGCGAGCTTGCCGAATATTTAACATATATAAATCCTTTTAACTTACCGTCCTCTCGCGGCTACATAACGCCGCGTTAAGTGGTGAACAACGCCAACCACCAAACTTAAACCATTGTACCTTAAACACTAAATTCAACTTGAACTGAAATCACCAAGCGTTGTGAATCCGCCTTAAACGCCTTGTTAGGCGAAGTTTTCCACCAGTGTTTAAGTTGTTTTGAAAGCAGATTACCCGAAACCAAATAAGCAACCAAACACCCACTGACTTTTTGTGATTCAAGAACCACAAAACTCACTATGTTTCAGCCAAAATTCCAACGACCACGAAATGCGAATTTGCAGCGACTAAGTAGTTTTTGAACCTGAGAAACTAACAGCTACGAGCTAATAGCAAAAACGAAAGCTACGATTAACTTGCCCTTTCCACACTTTGAGCCAGTTAAACTCACAACCAAGCGACTGTGAAAACCAAAGAGGCAACCAACGAATATTGGCATGTTTTACGGCTGGAGAGATTCAAGAATTTGAGCCGACAATACTGAGTTGCCGACTTAGAAAAACGAATACTCAAAGAGAACTAAAAAGATGAGAACAAAGAACTTTTCTGCCCGTCGCCTAACGCTTTCTATACTGCTTTTAGCCACCTTTCATTCTGATATAATGCAGCCTTTCTAATACCATATCAACGTGCAATCAATAGGTTAGTGAAAGTTGATAGAGATTAGATTGCATGACGCCTGATGATTTCAATAATGGCTCACTTCAAACTCCTTCAGATAGCTTTTAGTAGGGGAAATTATAAGCAGAGCTTTGCTCTGAATTACTTTTGGGTCAGAGGTTTGTTATCTAAAGACTTTTTGAAACACTCTTGGACACACTCGCGCGCCCCCCTATGCTTAATTAGATGGATTATGAGGGACGGCAAATTCGCTTTACTCAGAATCCAGTCCTATATGAAGTCAAACATTTAATTTCAAGTAATAACACCACCACAAAGTTTACGATATTTATGACGGTGTTATATAAATGCGCTAGTTACTTGTTCGCACTATTGCTGCCGTAACAAGCAGCTCGATTTTTAGTTCAGTACTTGCCAGTTTGGCTTCTCCACAGGCTCTCGCAGGAGCAAAGCCAGTCTTGAACCAGTCGTCCCAGACATGGTTCATTTCATCAAAGTCCTGCATGTCTGCCAACCAAACTGTAACTTGTAATATATGGTCTTTATCACTACCCGC
>NZ_JADDYG010000362.1:1319-2570 GCF_015163535.1 Vibrio sp. OPT46
TTCAATCAGTAATCTTTCAACCCGGGATAATGCCTCAGCGGTTTGTTCAGCAACGCTGGTGCCTTTCACACCGACTTGACCACAAAGATAGACAGTATCATTATGAATAACGATTTTGCTCATTCTTTGATTGGTGTGCTTACGCTGAATGTGAGTCATTTTGTGTTCCTTTATTTCTATATTTGTACATGAATGATTCGCCGATTGGGGTCAAGCTAGCCAACTCACCCAGTTTGAGTGGTTTAATCGGATTTCTCAGGCGGTAATAGCCGACCTTCTCCATAGGAATCCCTACTTTCTCTTGGATAATATGAGCTACCGTGGTCCCGCAATAGCGTCCCTGACAAGGCCCCATACCGCAACGCGTATAGGTTTTGATTTGGTTGATCCCGTGCGCGCCTCTCTCTACCTGACGGCGAATTTGTCCTGCTGTCACTTCCTCACAACGACAAACAATAGTCTGATCGCTTGGTGTCAGTGCCTGCTTAGGTGGCGTGTACAGAGCGTCCAAAAACGGTCGCACTCCAATTTCTTTATCAATCAATGCTCGCAGCTTGTCTCGCTCTTCAGTTAGTGATGTTTCTCCATCGCTTTCAAGCGACATTAAAGCACTAACCGCTGCAAGCTGACCTTGGTATTGCGCAGCCATTGCTCCACCAATGCCGCTACCGTCACCAGCAACAAAAACACCTTGGCGAGAGCTTCGGTGGTATTGATCAACCCTTGGTCGCCAACAGATCTGTAGCGGATCCCATTCGTGCTCCAACCCCATTGCTCTCGTGAGCTGAACATTAGGAATAACGCCAATATGAGAGAGCAAAGTATCGGTATTTAAGGCGTGTGGCTGTCTTTGAGCGGTGAAAGTGAGTCGCTCGACAGCTTGATCTCCATAAGCGGCTATGTCGGTGGCACCGGTATAGCGTTTAACTCCAGCACGGCGAATTTTACCCAACAGCTTAAGGCCTTTGAAAAGTACTTTGTGACCTTTTAAAGCTCCGCCAGCATAGCGAATCGATTCGACGTAACTGCTAGGTTGTTGGGTATCCACAATCGCTTTAGGAGGCGAGCCAGCATCGATCATCTGTGCCGCGAGCAAGTAGATGAGTGGCCCAGTTCCGACAAGTACAGCATTGGTTGGAACTAAGCCCGAGGTTTTCATCATAATCTGACACGCACCCGCGGTCATCGCTCCCGGTAAAGTCCAACCGACAAATGGAAATGGCCTTTCCGTTGCCCCAGTCGCAATGATGA
>NZ_JADDYG010000362.1:2633-5540 GCF_015163535.1 Vibrio sp. OPT46
TTTGTTTCGCTACGGTTTTATTGGCTACACCATTTTGGCTCCAGTAGACGCAGTTTTCATTGTCGACTCGCCACAGTGTCGCCCTAGTAATATGGGTCAGCGGTGCTCGATTAAACGCTTTGATTATGCTTGCACCATGTTGATATTCGGGGCCAAAGATAGAGCCGTTTGGGTGTCCTTGTTCTTTCTGCGCTCGATATATCTGACCTCCCGGGATCGGCTGTTCGTCAATCACAACCACACTGGCACCTGCTTCTGCGCACCTCACTGCCGCGCTCATTCCAGCTGGGCCAGCACCAATGACACATACATCGACTTGTTTTTTTATTTCGTCTTGCATGAACTCACCACTAACTTGTCTGACGGCAAATCGTCATGCCATCTTCTATTACATTCATACATGCTTGGACATTGTGCTCGCCATTAACTTGAACACGACACTCAAAGCAACTACCCATCATGCAAAACGGGGCGCGAGGGGCTCCCGACAGTGGAGACTCTCGAGTATGGTCAACACCTGCAGCCAACAATGCAGCCGCAATGGTGTCACCAACATGGGCTGTGTATGGCTTGCCTTCCCAAAAAAACTCCACCGTCTGTTGCGACCTTTCTGTCGCAACCATTCGTTGAAACTTAGAACCTGTCTTCACTGAATAACTCCAAAGTTGGTGCATCCGCTGCTTCTTCTAGCCAAGCTGGGAGCAAAAAACTGTGCGCTGCGGCTAATGTAATACCACTATGACAACTAATGAGATAAGCGCCTGAATTGGTTTTCGACTGTTGATATATCGGTAAGCCATCGGGAGATATGATGCGAATAGCTCCCCAGCTACGAACTAACTTTGTCTGGGCTAAAAACGGATAAACCGCAATCGCTCGTTCAGCTATCGCCGCCGTGACGTCTAGGGTATCGCTATCATCGAAACCAGCGTTCTCCTTAGAGTCTCCAATCTGAATACCACCTTCATTGACCTGTCTGATGATCCCTGAGGCACGCTTCAGTCTTGGGGGAAGCTTTTCGGTAATCAGAACTTGACCTTTTTGTGCGCTAATTGGTGCAACAAAGCCAAGCTTAGGGCCCAGTTCCGCCGATCCTAAACCTGCCGACAAAACCACTTTAGCGCTGTTGTAACGCGTTCCATCTTGCAGTACGACGTCGAATCGATGTGAGTCGTTTTTACTTATCTCTGACACAGTAACGCCAGTGACAACATTTGCCCCTAACTCATTGATTGCTTTAGTGTAAGCACGAAGCAGATTTAACGGATTCACATGCCCATCTTCCGGGCCATAAATAGCACCAACAACTTCTTCACCAATGTCTGGTTCTTCAGCAATAAGACGATCTCTATCCCAGACTTCGTAGGGATGATCCGTACCCAGTTGTTGTCGAAGCACCTCATATTGCTTGGCTTTCTCTGCCATCTCTTGCTGGCAAAAATGAAAGTCATACCCTCCGTTTTGAACAAGATTGAGTTCTTCACCCGTCATCTCTTCAAGCTCATCAGCCAGTTTGCGCCATAGTCCCACTGAGCGACGTGTCCACGTGGCATAGTGAGGGGCACCTAAACCTTTACTCGATAGCCACACCAAGCCAAAATTCCCTCGTGATGCACGATGAGCCTCATCTCCACCATCGAGTACTGTTACCTTATGCCCAGCTTTGAGCAGTCCGTAAGCCACTGCGCAGCCCACGACGCCTCCACCGACAATTATGTAATCCGGTTTCATATCGTTCTCTTCAGACTTTTGTAATAAGGGGCGCAACAACGCCCCTACTTGGAGGTGCGCTTAGTTTAATTAAGCGCTTTGTCTAGAATTGGTTGGCTCCAGTCAGAACCAATATCATTAATGATTTGAGGCCATACGGTGGTACGAACCTTATCCGCCGTCAATTTCAGTTGTGCCGGAGTCATTTCGACGATTGTCGCGCCGGCATCAACTAGTTTTTGCTCGTTCGCTTTCTGATCTATTTGCGCCGCTCCCCAGCGTCGAGATTCAAACTCAGCCGCCGCCGATACCAAGGCGTTTTTCTCGTTTTCATCAAGGTCATCCAAACGCTCTGAGTTAATCATCAGATACCAGATCTCAAAGTGAGTATTGAGTGGAATGTACGTTTTAGTTACGTCACGGAACGAAGCATAATAACCTTCCGCTCCAGAGCCAATCACTCCATCTACCACCCCAGTTTGTACTGCAGTAAAGGCTTCGGAAAACGGTAGTGGCGAGCCGATATAACCTACATTGTCAGCAAGTAGCTGGAAGCTCTTGATTGGCGGAACGCGAAGCTTGATGCCTTTGCTCACATCAGGGTTACCCGCTTCAACCGCATTACGATTCAGTGAAATACCACCAAAATAAACTGGGTAAGCAGCAAGTAGTGTGATGTCTTGTTTAGCAAATAACTCTTCCATCGCGGTTCTGACTGGTGCTCCGCTACCGTAGATGTTTTGTGCTTCTTCCCAGTTATTGGCAAGGAAAGGTAGCAAGCCAATCTGCATTTTACGGTCCGTTGAAGTCGATGCAGGCTGCAGTGCCATGTCAATCGCACCAACAGAGATACGTTCTTGAACTAAGGTGTAGTCACCTAGAGCGTTTGCTGCATAAACTCGAAGCTTAAGATCGCCATCCGTTGCCGCTTTCAGTTCATCGCTGAGTTGTTTGATATCATTATCAACTACAGTACCTTGTGGGCGAACATGGCTGATTTTCAGCGTCGTCGCTTGTGCAGGGATAACCGTCGCTGCAGCTGCGATAAGAGAAGCAAGCAACGTGTATTTTTTCAGTGCTTTAGTTGGAGCAAACTTACTTGTTTTTGTCATTGGTAATTTCCTTTTAGTAACCAAACACAGTAGGGAGGAAGAGTGATAGTTCTGACCAGAAAGAGGTCAGAATCACTACAGGTAG
>NZ_JADDYG010000362.1:5592-17476 GCF_015163535.1 Vibrio sp. OPT46
ATAACCAAGTAGTATCAGCGACATTGCAGGGCCAACTACTTCGGAGAATTTAACGTTACCGATACGTGCACCTAGATATAGAATCGACGCGTATGGTGGAGTAACACCACCCATTGCTGTATTCACACCCATGATTGCTGCAAACTGAATCGGGCTGATGCCAATAGCGGTCATCAGAGGTAGTAATAGCGGAGCGATAAGAATGATTGCAGTCAGGTCATTGACCACCATTCCCACTAAGAACAACAAAATGTTGATAAAAATAAGCAGCAGGACTTTGTTTTCAGTGATACCGAAAATCGCTTCGACCAGTTGCTGAGGAATATCCTCAACCACGAACATCTGGCTAAGAATCAAGCTGAACAGAATCATGAACATGATTGACCCGACCGCCGTTGCTGATTCTTTCCCCGAGATAAGCAGTGTTTTCCAGCTCAAACCTTTGTAGATAAGAAAACCCACTGGAACAGCATAGATAACGGCTACAGCTGCGGCCTCAGTCGGCGTCATCACGCCACCATAGATTCCACCTAAGATGATTACCGGCATTAATAAAGCAGGTACGGCATGAAACGTCTTGCTAGAGGTTTGCTTAATCAACTCTGACATCGACGGCTTATCATCCAATATCAATGGAAACTTGCGCGCTTTGTACATATTGATTAATGCGAAGTTAAAGGTCACTAATAAGCCAGGGCCAAGCGTTGCTAGGAAACAGGCGAGAATAGAGGTATCCGTTACCCAACCGTAGACAATCATGGTTACGCTTGGCGGAATCAACAGTCCCAAAATGGACGAGTTTGCAATCAGTGCGGTCGCATACGCTCTTGGATACCCGCGCTTTTCCATCTCAGGAATTAACAAAGGACCAATAGCCGCGACACCGGTTAACCCACTACCAGAAATGGCACCAATGATTGCACAACTGAAGGATGCAACAATCCCTAGACCGCCGCGAATATGACCTACGAACACGTTCACAAATCCGAGTAAACTGGCGGCAATGCCGCTCCTGCTCATGATCGTTCCTGCCAGAACAAATAGCGGAATAGCTAGCAGAACAGGGTTCATCAGCTGACCCGCTCCCCACATCATATTGCCTTTCATCGACATATCACCGATAAAAACCATCACCATTAACGCACCACCAAAACAGAACGGTAACGGCACACCAAAGGTCAGCAGTATGACCAAAACGGCTACTGCCAACAGAGCTACTTCAACCATAATTAGACCTTATTTACTTGATAGGAAGGAGACATCAGTTGACGAATCAACTTGACCACATGCATTGCAATAAAGAGGGTTATCAGGAGTAAGCCGATAAAGACCGAGCACTCGTGATAAAAAGTTGGGATATAAAGCGTTGGGCTCTCTTTCCAAACCCTCCACGCATACTTGACGTAGTCCCAAGCCCAGTAGGTCAACCAACTCGAAATCACCAAGCTGATCGTTTCACTGATAAGGGCTAAGATTTGATGACCTCGCTCTGTCTTGATAAATATTTCCAGTACATTTGCACGGATTTGCGTATCTTCCCTAGACGCATTCACCGCACCAAGCATGTAGAGCCATAAGGTCGGAATAACCATCGACTCTTCAAGCCCCATAATTGGGACTTCAAAGACATATCGTGTCACTACCTGAACAAACTGCATCAATGCCACAGATGCAATCAGGAAAGTGAGTAGATATCTAAACTTTTGCTCCACGTTGTTATTTCCTTATTGTTTTATTTGTAAACACCTCGTTAATTTAATAATGACAAGCAATAAAAACAAATTTAAAATTTCTCTAATCTGATAACTTTTTCTTATAGACTCATATGAATAACCTTTCTATAAAACAGCTAGAAACCTTTCGCACCGTGATGCGTTCTGGATCCGTGACCTTAGCTGCCAAAACGTTGTGCCGAACACAGCCGGCGATCAGCGCAATGCTGGTCGGATTAGAGAAAGAGCTTGGCTTTGCATTATTCGAACGACATAAAGGTCGACTCGTGCCGAATCCAGAGGCGTATTTTTTACTTGAAGAGAGCGATGCGATTCTAGAGCGACTTTCACGCGCGACTCAGTTAATGGCAGAAGTGAAAAACCTAACGCGAGGCAAATTGAGGATCGCCTGCATGCCTGCCGCCGCATTATTCTTTATGCCTCACGTTATTGCAGAGTTTGTAAAAGACAGGCCTGAGGTTGAGGTATCCATGATGATGCGTAGTTCAACCATGGTTCAAGATTGGATTGCTTCCCAACAATACGATATCGGTTACTCAGAGTTACCCAAAGATAGAGACTCATTCCATGTCGAACCGATTCACCTACAAGGAGTGTGTGCCTTACACGTTGATCATCCTCTTGCCAAGAAACAGACGATTACTCCGAACGACCTCGATGACTTCCCACTTGCGACTCTTTTTACCCGTCATGCTGCAAGTGAGCACTTACGCGCATTGTTTGAAGAGCATAATGCTTCCTATCGGCCTAGGTTCGAGCTGCAAAACTACATTTCTGGCTTTGAGTTTGTCGAACAACAGCTATGTGCTTGTATCTGTGATCCAATAAGTGCCGCCAGTTATAAGCTCTATAAAGGTGATCAAGGGAAAGTTGTTTTTCGCCCTTTTTCCCCCGTCGTGACATTCGATCATGCTATTCTGACGCCGGCGCATAAACCAATGTCTGAGCTAGCCAAATTGTTTGCAGAGAACATTCAGCATAGTGTGAACTCATTTGTGTCGGTTTTGGAATAGGTGTATGGAAACTCTCCATATCTATTACATAATTATAATGGGGCGAAGAAGATTTACGAAAGACGATGCATGTATCCACAACATAAATAACTTTCGAGCTGAATGAGTACAAAACCCAATTGCTGAACCTAGATTTGAGCCATGAAGATGAGCTTTGACAAAAATGGTATATCGCGGACTTTAAACTAACGTAGATGCTTCCTGTAGGGTCTGTTTACGTGAGTGTAGACAAGGTGCAATGTCAAAGTTACATTGAAACTATAATCGTCATGGATGAAATCCGCGGCTCACCACCTGGGATATACGACATGACACAACAAACTAAAAGAATTCGCCTTTCTGAACAACAACGTTATGAGGCAATTACTCGCTCGATGAGTGGTGTCATTGTTAGTGTGCATACTGCCTGCAATATCAAGAAAGCTCGCCGTAATATTATACAACAAATGCGCGTTGCAGTTAATAAAGCTGTTCTCGCTGAGTAACCACCACTAGTCATTCTTTCACAATCTTCAAAGGTATCTTGCCATTTAGACAAAAGCTATCGTGGTTTTTGCGTTAACTTCCCCCTAGAAATTGAATAAGGTTATACATCAACTGATTAACCCTAAGATCAGCATTATTGCCCCAAATCTTTTTCAAAAGTGAAAGCGTAGTTTCTATTCGTTTAGGGTCACTCATTGAGCCCTCCCCTTACGGTCTAACGTCAAAATACATACTTGAATCAATTTTTTGGTGTCAATTATCAGGGACAGGCGCAACACGTCTAACGTACATATACCTTAATTGAGCGGTTCCCAAAATGTTCTAGTTTAAAACGAATACCAAAATCAACGTTGAATTAGGTACATGTACTCAAAATGTGCATAATTTTTAGTTTCGCATGTAGAAAATGCAGGATGCAATAACCCTTCAGCCAGTTTGTATCAATTATGATCCGGGATCTCTTAGCAACTAAAGTGTTGGAGGGCACTTGAGTTTAGAGGGCTAGCCGTACCGAGACAAAGACAATAGCTCATAATTCATTGACTTTTCACCTGTTTGATAGGCTCGATATCTTTGCTTAGTTATTACTTGTTCTTGTCCACAAATAGAAACAAATTCATCACGCAAGTTGCGTCACGCAGTCTGCTTGATAAGTTTTTAGCTCGGAAAGGAATCAAGACAAGGTTTGCCTTTAATGCGCCGTACACTCTTGGACTTATATGGATGCCCCTATGATTGCAAGAGCTGATTAGGTTCGGCTCACTGACATATATCAGACGTCTCTATGAGCTTTAACTGCTCACGCCATGATGTAATCTGCTCGCTGCTTTCTTTACATTTCCACGGCATAGTAATGCTTTGTCCAAAACTAGGCTTTCGCAGAGACGTTGACCGTTAGTTCATCAATACTTGCAAACTCGGGTACTGCTTTTTAACTGTAGAACATTTTACATGTTAACTGTTACGCAAAGGCTTTATTCACATTGAATTGTTCACCTGAGTTTAGCAGATGCCATCCAATTCGACATCGCTTACATCGCTTATTAACCAAAGCGACAACAGCTTTAAGTTTGCCTCTTCTGGCAATAAGATACCGTAACCACATTCCCATCTTATCCTGACGTTTATCTGCATACCGAACAACCGCTCGTGCGCCATGCAAGATCAGCGTTTGTAGCTGTTTATTGCAGTTTTTGGTAATACCTTTCATTTTCTACTTGCTGAATATCTCGATTTAACTGCCTAAGCTCATCGTAGTTTTCAAGCAATAGACGCCCCATAATATGGGATAACTGATGACTCGCATCTTCAATAGCTAATGGTCAAAGTTCTTTAAACTTAGTCACATGCTTAGGAAGTATCACACCGTATTCAGCGGCCATAGCACGAGATTGATTAACTAAAGCAATGCAATTATCGACGAGGCGCAGACGGACATTTCGCAATGCTTTGATATCTTGCTGTTCAATCGTTTTTACTTATACAGGGTGAACATCTGGTCGTTGGGAACCTTCGCATATTGCTCTGGCATCATTAGCATCGTTCTTCTGATGCCCCACGAATTGTGCTGGTATCAGCATAACTTCAAACCCGTGCTGCTTCATTTTCCGAGCCCAGTAGTGAGATGATGCTCAACTTCCATTGCGATGAGAGTGTTCTCCGGAAGCTGATTCAGCTTCGTCATCAAATCGCTTCAGATCATCTTTCTGTTCCATTCCACCTTGTTATCATGAAGTAGAACACAAACCTGAAAGACGGATTTGGCAATATCGATACCAACAACTTCAATGTTCATGATTGATACCCCTTCGTAATTAAGTGCTAACACCTTAATTCTGGCTCATCGAAGCTGTTAATGGGGGCGTCCATCACATCATTTCTAAGTTAAGGGTGTTTAGACGTAGTACCCAAAAGAGATCATGCAGACTTCATTTTTTAATTTGTATATTTGATACATTCCGTTAGTTTCAGATAGAAAAGTTTTTCAGCTTAAGACTGACCATTGTACTTATACTCTTAGTTCCTATTTCGAGATCAAGAGCATCGGCTACTATTTTTGAAATGAACAATCCAAGTCCTTCTCCATCATGGTGTGTCTTTCTTGCTCAAGGATTTCTATAACCTCTCTGTTAGTCATTTTTCTAACTAAAAGGTGTCTATTAAGTCGGTGGTTATTCAGTCCATCAGTTTTGTCTGCAATAGACAATAGTTCACAGTCTATTTGACCTTCTGGCTACGATCTGTTCTTTGGGGGCTTATAGCGTAGGTCACGTCGATTCTCTGGTTTGCGATTAATGAACTGTAGAATGGGATATTAGAAAAAGAAACCACATGCACATGTAGCAGCATTCATTACTTTTCCATTAATGTTTCTTGGTACTCTCTAAACTGGAACGGAATAAGCGCTTGTTCTGCAAACAGCCCACTTCCATCAAACATAATTCTATATGCTTGTTGTTCGCCAGCGATGAGCGTTAGATTCAACTCCAGATCGTAAGCCATGCATTTTTTATTAACGACTTGCAGTTTATGTTCGCCGGGACTTGGGTAAGCTCTGAAAAACTCAGATTCAGCAAGTGTAGCTATATGATTACCATCCAAGTAAATCCAACTAGTGCATGCTGAAGCGAAATAGCCACGATCTCTAGCAACGATCAACCTTGCTTTTCGTTCATGACTATCAATCTCAAGTTTTGTTACGTTTTTTACTAGTTCTACCTCGTGACCGGTGACGGAGTTAATAGGTTCCGTTTGCTTGTAAAGTTGTGATGTACAGCCAAAAAGCGAGATGGCTCCAAACCCTAAAAGAATCGATTTCATTTTCATTACACATCCTATTATTACTAACAGTCACTATTACTATTTCATAAATTGGAGAAAATGCATGGAAAGGCAATCTATAAGCCTTAATGCTCTTTAAAAATCAATAATCAAAATACAGAAATAAAGCATAAGAAAACCATGAGATAAAACGAAAGAGTAAAAAGCATTGGTATGATGTTTTCTATGTAAACTCTTTTATTTGCCCCTTTGAACGTGGCCAAATATATGCAGTTCGTTGTTTACGCCATCCCAATTTTTCATAGAATCCACTCTCGCCTAGAGCAGCCGTCAGCATTGTTGTTATATATGGGCGAAGGTCTACCTCTAGTTCCGATAAAATGTGCTTACCCACACCTTTCCCTTGGCATTGTGGAAGTATAGCGAGATCCACTATCCACCCATAATACAGACCATCATCAACCGTTCTTCCTACACCAATGAGTTCTCCGTCAAGATATGCAAACCGTACAAAACTACTAGCCTTAAAAGCCTGCTCGACTTGCTTTGGATTTCTCTTACCCCAGCCTACGATTTCAAACAAATCTGATACTTGGCTCCAATCAACATTTTCTAAAGAGTTGTATAGTATATGCCCATGACTCAGCCAATTAATTAACTTCAGTTTTTACTTTTCTCTAGTAGCACAAGGACCTATTCAATAGGAAGAATCTTTGCAGAATACTTCCAAAACCAATCTCCATCTTCACCTGCATCTCCATAAGTAATACTGACTTCCCCACCTGATGGTTTTACAACGAAGATAGGCATTTCATAGTAAGAGTGACTCGTACCCTCATGGCAATCCATTTTACTTTCAAGCTGTAAGCCACTGTCTTGCCGAGTAATTTGTCCACGATATACGCAATGACGAGCTTCTGTCTTGCCCCACAGTCCTTCAGAAACATAAAACGGATAAAAATATAACGCCTGGTGATCACTTTCAACCGACACTTCTATTTTGTATTGAGGTGAAGCAAATAATTCTGAGCTTATACACATTGCTACAGCGAAGAGCTTACACTTTATCTTTAGTCCATTGTGTTTCATGGTTAGCATAAATATCAACCTTAAGAAACTAGCAGTTCAGTATTAGCTAGATCTGATATTTCTTTTTCATTCAATCGAAAAACAACCAATTCGTCCAACTGAGATGCTCCAATTCGTTCATAGAATTTTATTGCCGGCATATTAGTTTTTAAAGCCCACCACTCAAAACGTGCACAATTATTTTTGTCTGCTAATTTCGACAAATATACAAGAACCTGTTTACCAAACGCCTGTCCATGATATTTTGGCTCGATAAATAAATCATCTAGGTGCAGGCCTCTCTTTCCGGTTGTAGTCGAGAACGTATAATAATACACAGCAAAACCACATGGCTGGCCTTCTTCATATAAGAGTATCGCCTCCGCCGTTGAGGACGCAGATAATAGATTTTCCCGAAGATCATCACTAGTAACCGTTACGTCATATGGGAGCTGTTCATAGTCAGCTAACTTCTTAATAAAGTGAACCAATAAGTCTGCTTCTTTTGTTGTCGCTTTTTTTATTATCATCAGTGTTACTCTTTATTGCTGGTCCATTCATCTATCAAAACGCAGATACAGAGCGCAGTCTCTTAAGCAGCTTGCTATCGTATACTTTATGTGTCACATTTACCTTAAAATTCAGCAAGTTAACAAAAATATGTCATTTACTAGCAACAAGCGTAAGTTTATATTTCCGATGCTTTTCAAACTCGTCTGATTAAACCAAAGATCATACATTATTGTTACTTTTGACTCTTCAAAGCTAGAATACCAGCGGCTCCTAGCATCAAGATACCACTTCCTTTGTTTACCAATGCAAGAGAGATTCTGCTTGCATCGACAATTCGTCTAGCAGAAAATGCATAGAGCATAACTAAACTGAAATCTAGAAGCGCCATAGTTGGGCACATAATCATTAATTGAGGTATAACAGGCGAATCCACACGAATAAATTGTGGGAAAAACGCGGAAAAGAAAATGATCGCCTTTGGGTTGCCGGCTGCTACCAAAAAGCCCGAGCAGAACAGTTTCACGTTAGAAGCATGCCAGTTCTGTTCATCCGACGTAGAGCAACTTACCTGCTTGGGAGAGGCTAGTAGCATTTTTAGCCCAATGTAACATAATGTAACAACGCCAAAAGCCTTGATGAGGTTAAATGCAAATTCCGAACTCGTGATAATCACTCCTAAACCCAAAGCAACCAATAACATTTGAATCAAGTTAGCAGAAATATCGCCGAGAGCCGTGTAGAACACGCGTTTATGACCATACATTAGCGCATGTGTAATACCTAAAAACACGCTAGGTCCAGGTGTAGCAGTAAGAATTAGTGATGCTATAACAAAGCCAAACCAAACGTGTAATTCCATTGTTTATCCTCAATATACGGTTACTTACTTCTACTAATTTTCCGCTGATACGTATCCACTTCAAATGAGACGATCACTCAAACCACATGTTCACTAGCGACATTACGCCCATATTATTTGTTTCCGTTCCATACAGATTGTCCGCACGAGTAACAGTAAAATGATTCCACCATAGCGGGCAATAATAGTAGTTCTGAATCAGCCAATCTTCCGCTCGATACAGCTTATTCAGAAACTCCTGACTGTTGTTGCTTTCCTGCATTAACATATCAATAAACGTTAACAAGCTCTGCTTTCCTCTCTCAGGCAAACATTGCCTAAAAACATTACCACAAAGCATCCATTCGTAATACTGATAGGCAAGATCGTCGCCAAATACGTAACAATCATAGGATACATCAGAGGTGACATTAGATTCACCTCGGGTATTTACCTGCCAAACAACCCCTTTTTTTGACAACGCATCAAGCAAAGGCTTTAACTCTGTAATATGACTCTCTGCCACTTCAATTCTTACGGGGCGAGTTGGTGCTTTCATTTCGTGATTGAATAAGTGAAACCCTTTATCTTGATGGCAGTTAATCACACTATTTGCCAGTTCTTTTGAGCAGCCATGTGTGAATTGTCGGCTATGATATACGATCCAAGCTCTTTCTTGTGCTGATAGAGCTTTCTCATGATGGTGGAACTGTAAGACAGTACACCCACTATGGTCGGTTTGTTGGGGCAAAGTTAATTGGGATTCAGAATAGAGCTGCTCTACAACGTGCATAGAAGCTTCAGGTTGGGCATCGCTGCTCCAAAATTCTACTCGTTCAATATGACCTCCCAAACCAAAATAGCGCCTATTGCGAACTAGACTCCAACACTGTTGCTCTAGCTTTTCCAATTGATATGCCCCACACCCAATCGGAGTTGATAACCTATGGTCAAAGATCGCACTGTGAGAGTCGGCTAACAGATGTAAAAATACTGGGTCACACTGATTCATATAAAAAACGATCCACTGTTTATCGATCTCAATATGTTCTATATGGCGAAATAAAATCTGATATGGATGTGGTGTATCGCGGCGCATCTCGATATTTGATTTGATAAGCCTCGGTGTAAGAAGTTTACCATTGTGCATCACTACATCATTACGGATCCTAAGACGAATTTGCTTGTCACTGTAATAGAACTGATGCGCAAGGTGAGGGATAATTTTTTGTTGTTCCGGGTGGTATCGAACTAGAGTGTCAAAAATACTATCAATTAATAAGATTGAGCGTGCAGATTGTGCCATAAATGGTCGCCATTCTGGCAATAAATAGGGCACTAAATACATTAAAGTATTCTGTTTTTTCAGCTCTTGTTGCACTTCCCCTAGCCAATGAGGCAAGTGGTCTTGGAATAGACGAACCTCACCAAACTGAGTAGCAATTCGATATGCCTGATTAATATTGCCAGAGCAAACCATTCGCTCTAACTGTGTAAACAATGACGGCTCAAAGCCTTTCAGAAGCGTCAATTTCGAACGATGGCCGCGCCCTTTACCTGAATCCCAACGAATAAATCCAAAGCTGTCAAAAGAGGCCATTAGCTTGCTAACGTATCTTTCAGAGCAAACCAGAATGTCAGCAAGAGCTGCAATATCAACCTCGTAAGTTTCATTGAGAGAAAAGTGTTTCTCCAACTGCTTTAAGCGTTGCAAATGACCAGTGGATATCGAGTGAAAATCTACCATGTCAACCTCAAGTTATGTTCTAAATGCGCTGACTCGTTTAAAGTGACGCCTTCTAAGATTACATTATCTTTTTGTAATTATTTAAAAATCTTTCTAGAAATGGACAATCTGACCGACTAGAAAACCAATCAAGAAAAACACTCCATATACTTTTATATAAGACCTATTTCGTACGGCGACCATTGGTTGTTCTGGTTCAACTAAGTAGCACTTTGCATTCAGAGTGTAGAAAGTATAATCAAGTGGATTCATTTTGATTCCCATAACAATGACTCTAAGCGTGATTATCAAGGAAAAAACCAGAAGTAATAATGCTCTCTTTAAAATAAATAGTTCATCTTTTAGGTCGTATATTTCCATTTGTTTGCAATGCCGAAAGCTTATGAGCCTCCTAATAAGTTTCAGTAAAAACGATGACTAGGCAAACATTAACTATCAATTCAAATGAATTTAGCCCAAACACCACTTCACAGATAGGCCAACTGCCGAAATCCAATTAACTCAATCAGAAACTTCCGATTTGATCAGTGACATTCATCCACTTATTTTGGTGTCATACCGAAGCCTCACTACAAAATTACTCAATGGTGCGAGTACAATAACTCTTTAGTCAACTGAGTTTCACTCACGTTTTGGATTGATTGATTTGTTCCACCTATGCCTGTGTAGGTGATCGAACTAAGGCTGTCGATGTTTATTTTAAAAACTCTTCACGCTGCGCTATTCAGCACCTAGCTGTTGATATCGATACTCAAGAGATTATTGCAGTATTGCTGACATTATCGTGTGTGACAGAGCTCGAGAGATGATGCATACGATACAAAGGAGTGCCGCAGAGCGGCCCTAACCGCCCACAAGCCTTTGTTTATACCTCATTGATAAAGACTATTATTTAGTGATACATGGCACGGATTTGTAATCTACTTTTTATAAAGACTCTTTTAACTAATCTGGACTGCTCTAGAGGAAGTGGATAGCCCCTAGTTCGTGCTAGCGACGATATGCCAAGTTCAATCTGAAAGAATTAAAGTACACACGCTCTACATCCAACCAATCGCTTCAATATAAAAACCAATACCGGTTACTTCAAAATTCGAACTCTAGGTATTTAGCTCCCTAATACCTAAAATTGATATCAGCTCAAAACGTTACTGCATTCAAAAAAATACTAATCACTGAGATTCAAAGAAACACGTCGACTCACTCCCCACCTAGCCCTGACTAATCCTCTCATAGTTTCTATATAAAGCAATGAGTAGATGCGCTTCGACAGAGCGTCTCAAAATTGTAGGGGACACCTAGAAAAAATCCATATAAATGGCATGTGTCATTTATTACCCGCGCTAATCCTTTTCCTATGGTGCTTATTGATTGGTCGGATATTCGAGAGTAACTACGCAGCATGACATTACGATTTTTGAGCAGGCATTTTACGACAAAGCTGCCACTCCCCCAGGAACCATTAAACGTCTTCGATAAAATTCAAACTCTGCAACCCAATGGTTGATACTGGTAAGGGCGCAAGCGTGGCTAGATCTCGATTAAATGTGGTAACGCGTCTTGTCAATAACCCTCAAACAACGGATAGCTCTAATTTTTGGGGAGAAAGTGACCCGTCCTGATATGGGTTGACACTTTTTAACTAAAACGCTCGATGTACTTCATCGGGCGTTTTGTATTTTAAAGCCGTATGAGGCCTCATTTG
>NZ_JADDYG010000036.1:0-447 GCF_015163535.1 Vibrio sp. OPT46
AGCTTTTTCAATGCAACACTGAGTTGCTGGTTGGATTCATATAACTCTAAGCTTTTCTGTTCCAACAGCTGCTCAGCTGCTTTTCTTGATGCAACTTCTCGTTTGAGTTTCCTTTCTAATGAGGAACTTCCCGTCATATCGTTCTTATTGAGCCTCTAACCAAAAACGTACTTTGCTGCCATCTTCTGACTGGTTTTGATGTTTGATATGAACTACCTCACCAAAATGTGCAGCACAACCTTTTATCAATCCTAAGCATACGTGAGACATACATCTTGCGCTGTGGTAGTCAAATACCAATTGGGATTGGTTTTCACTAATGAAATCAAATTGCGGAGGGTTAGCATCAGGATAGAGCTTCTTAACTTCGACATGAATAAAGTCTTCAACATGGCGAACAAATTGAAACGTCGTTTCACACTGTTGCAAACTGGCGTGACTAGGAAT
>NZ_JADDYG010000363.1:0-1655 GCF_015163535.1 Vibrio sp. OPT46
ACCTGAATAAAATATGATTTCTTTAACCTTTCCTGATTTAGACAAGTCAGATGACATTGTAAATGTGTGTAATAAAGAACACCTATAACCCCAGAGATCTTCCGATGTATATTCAATCTCTGGATTGCTACATATATACTTGTCAACCCATGCTTTGAATGACTTACCTGATGATTTTGTTTCGGAAGTTGGAGCATTGAGCAGTCCGAATGCATCAATTGCAGACATAACAATTATGAGAGCTTGAGTTTGTAAGCTATTTTCCTGAAGTAGCTTTATAGAACTCAAGGTTTCAACTAAATATGCCTCTATAATTTCTGAAGTACGTTTTGGACTTTTGAACATGAAAACCTCTAACGCCCAATTAAGGCGTGAGCAGCGCTAACACTGAAATTAAACAATTACGCCGTAAACACAAAAGCCAATTTGAACTAAAAATGCCATGCGTTGCGAATCGCTCTTGAATTGTTTGTTATGTTTTACCACAAACGACTCACTTTCTTGACAAAGAACTGCTGTGCTCAAGAAATTGTTCAACTCACATCACACGAATCAGCCAACCATTACGACAAGTGCGACAAACGCAAAGCGCGTAATAATTGAGACCTATCACTAAAACTGAAACTGAAACTGAAACTGAAACTGAAACGACTTTAAGCAAGATAAATTTCAGCGTAAATACATGATTTAAGTTGAAGCAACCCAGAAATTTGAAGCCTAAAATCGGTGAGAAACCCAAGTATTTAGACCGCCGATATTGAGTTACTGGAACCATAAAGCCAAACTATTAAAGTGACCAAAGAAGTAAGCCAGAAACTATTTATTGCTTATAAATCAATGTGAAACATAACGCCCTGTTAAGGTGTGAGCAACGCAATACCGATGTCGCCGCATACCACCTCTAACACTAAATCCAACGCATAGTAAAAATGCCACGCGTTGCGAATCACTCTTAAACAGTTTGTTAGCTATACCATTTATGTTCCTTGGCAAAAAACGTTCTTCTTGGTGTTGCTGTCCCTACTTTCCATACATACACCTGGTAGTCAATATTTCTGCATTCCTTCGGAAAAAATGTTGCGCCTCCGGAACTCAGTTTGGTTGGCATTTCAATTTCGGGGTATTTACTTAACACCTTATTGAACATTTTTATACGATTCGTTGAAGGAGGTACGTCCAACCTTATTCCGCCTGATTTGCGCTCTCCATTTTTTAAGATTGGGCTAGATTTCCCGTTGGATCTCTTCTCTAAGAACGCTTTAGAGTTAAATAGTTTTTGGATTTCTCTGTTCCGACCGGCAAGTAAGAAGAACGCTTCACATTTATACTCTGCAGCTAACATTTCAAGCCGAATCAGGTCCCAAACTATGTCCTCAATTTTGGGCATGGTATTGCCTACCCATTTGGCCTCTAGAGCTAGAGTTAATTCATCTCCATTATCCAACACACAAAAGTCAATTTTAGGTCTCTTTCCTCTACCTTCAAATTGTTTGTGTAAAATCGGATGATCATGTTCTGCTACTACCCTTCCACCATATTGAGAACTCAAAATTTGAGCAATTGCTTGTGATAGGTACTGCTCACAAAACAGATTTCCACGATTACAGCTATATTCGAAGGATAACCAACTTGCTACTCCAGTAGCTAATCTTCTT
>NZ_JADDYG010000363.1:1708-2791 GCF_015163535.1 Vibrio sp. OPT46
GATATGTTCATTTTATTCCTGTTTAGCTAACGCCGCATTAAGGTGTGAGCAGCGCTTGGCTATACTTGAGCGAAGCGAAAATGCCAAGCGTTGCGAATCACTCTTAAATGCTTTGTTAACTGCCATTTACTCTACTGCATCAATTTTCGCTGATACTCATGAATAATGGTTCGGCTAAGTCCAAGTTTATCTAGCAGGTGCGATACAACAATCAGCTTCAAATAACTACCGACCTTAACATAATCACCGATACTTAAACATTTCATCAGTTTTTTAGGTCTTCCTTCATGGGCAAGCTCGCCTCTCAAGTCTGACAGATTTTTTCCAAGATCATTAGTATTAACACTTGCAAACATAGTATTGAAAGCTGAACTTAGTTCGGTGCAAGCATATTCATCTATTGCCGAAACATACTTGGACTCTTTATGCTTACCTAAGTCAATTGCTATAGATTCAACATTAGTAAGATACAAAATGATGTCACTGTAGGCAGCATGAAGAGTTCTAAAGTTTGTCTCATATTGAAACGTCGTTGATAATACTTGATAACTATCAAATAACTCTAGCCACTTACTCAAAGCACTCGATAAGTCGACAACAGATCTGTTTATCGGCATAAAGTAATTATTCGGTGCACTTTTAGCCAAATTAACAGTTCTTAACTCCAGAGATTGACTAACTAAAACATGAACCGAATCATTACCGTCAATGTATAGTTTGATTTCGTCTGGAAATGTTGGAATGTTCATAAAAATAGAAAATAGCGAAGATATTCGATATAAGCTATCGTATATTTCACTAATTTCATTTGGAGCTGATGGCTGAAATTTAAATAGGAACTCTAATGATTGTCTAATTAGAAGATGCTCATTTTCGTAATTAGATAGAATTGAGCTGACACTTTCTACGATTTGTTTCGCTACGGCATCATCATTTGTTAATAACAGGTTCTCAAGACTATCTGTAACGTCAGAGAAGGTCGCTCTATTCTCGATTTCAATGTGCCAGTCCTTTCCCTCGATCGTCTCGATTACTCCCTCTTCGTACTTTACATTGTCCAGCCAGCCTTGCGGATAAAAGAAC
>NZ_JADDYG010000364.1:0-5323 GCF_015163535.1 Vibrio sp. OPT46
TGCTGTTAGGTTTGAAATCAGTTGCTTACTGAAGTCAATTGACCATTGGATAAGTCTTCCAGTGGTGGATAATCAGGGAGTCCATAGTCAGATCGTAACCAAGTTAATTTCTGATAGGTTTGTTCAATCCACTCTGGCTTTAGCTGTTGAACTTCTATGATCTTCTTCTTGTAACTCGGATCTGTTTTAGCTGGTAGGTATTCTAAATAGAAACTGTCGCATTTTTCCATTAAGCTAGAACGCTCTAAATCTACCACCGTCAGGCAGTCAACAAAGTCTTTGTACGCTTCGTTGTCGGAAATGCCTTGAACAACTGCTGGCCCGGTAGTTTTGAGATATTCTTTGTATAGTTTTGCACCGACGACTCCAGAGCCAGATACAGCAACGATAGCTATAATAGACCAGGGAAAGGTGCTTTTAAGTGAGTCGAACATATTATATCCGTTTTATTGTTAGTATTAGTATTAAGGTGGGGATTGTTTTGGAATATTCAATGCATGAAATACAATAATTGTATTTCATGACTAGTTATATCTAGTTTTAAATATTATTTGTTCATCAAAAAGGCTGGTTATAAAACACCCACCAGCCCTTTCAATTTGATATTTAACCTGGGTATGCTAGAACAATGTCTATGTTAAACTTAATATCTGAAAGATTTAAACGGGTCAAAATATACTCAGTCATACTCGCAAAGTCGGCTTAAAATATTTGATTTACCAAATATACAAGGCTCTTTACGGAGGTGGTAAAATTTGGGTCTCCCAGATATTTCATCATATATTTCTTCTACATTTAAAGTCTCAATTATATCAATAGAGTCTGGATTTAACACTAAATGAGAACGGCCATGATACCCACCGTCTACAAATTGGCCACTCTCAAAATCCTTTAAGATATCGATACCGTTTTCACGCAAAATATGACAACGTTTCCGTTCATTCAAATCAATTAGGTCATTGTGTATTCGATTTTCAGGTGGTTTTGCAAGTTCTGAGTACCATTCTTTACCCCTCTTAGTTGATATCCACACTGGTAATTTATCCCAATGTTGCTGTAGATATTTGGGGTGCATAGAAATGGATTTACCAATAGTTACTACTTTAGCTTGTTCCTTTATTGCGCACACATATACGGTAGGTTTACCTACCTGCCTCGCTTTATAGTCAGCGTGATAGCATGCTCCTTTCAGATTAGAAACGAAGTAAAATCCATTAGCATCATTACAGCCTTCGCCTGTACCTAGCATGCCTAACTCAAATTTATCAAACTCCTTAGCTCGTGTACCATGAAAGATGAGCTCTCTTTCCATTGTTCTTTCTAACATGCCGCTTCTCATCAGGTTATAAGTCTTAAATTGTATTATCTAAAAACTAAACAAAATTGAGCTATTACTTTTGTTGACCTCTAAACAGATCAACTAGTCCTCTCAACACAACGCCACTAATGATCAATCCTAATAGTAAACTAATAACTATTCCGTAGGGGTTTGTTGCGAAAAATGAAAAAAACTCAGGTAGTTGAGGGAAAGGTAATGCTGCAACAGTGGCCATAAATTAATCCTTCTTTAAACAGTTAGGTTATGATTTAAGGAAGCTCGAGATCTTCTTCGGTAACCCAATCCAAGTGAGTATCTTTAGATATCAATAGTGTGCCTTCAAGCCAATTTACACCTAATATCTTTTCATCATGTGAAGCGTAAAACTCCGAAAGTTTATCGACTATGTTTGTAACATTCGATATTTCTACATTTTGTAAAGGTAGCCAAAACCAGCGATTTTTTGACTCAAGTAGTGCTCTTTTCGAGTTCCAATCCAGCCCCCATAATAAATGCTCTTGATTACCATTCACGAGCCGACAGTGCATCGCTGCCTTGATCCCCAATTTTTCAAGAAAGAACAACATACTTCCTACTTTGCGTAAAAAAAAACCATATTGACACATACTAAGATGTTACCAAGTATGTATCAATTATCTTTTGTTTTTATATGGTTATGATCAAGCTTGTATCTATATGTGGCTGGCCAGCCAGGTCTTGGTAGGCACAAATTGGTCTGACACCACATTGCCATTATTTATACAGATGGGCAATACGAAGTCAGTACCACTTCCTTTTGCAAACTCCCGTACTTCTCTTAAGGTATCTTTGCTATTGCTAACTGGTACTAGTAAAGAGTGGCTAAGTTCCCTTGTTCCACGCAACTTAATATTGGGTATTGAAAAACCTCGATGTAACAGCTCCTTTGTTTTAATGATTTGCACAGAACTGAATGACTTTACGTATTGGAGTTGTGCGGTTACTAGTTCGTTATATACTGTTTTTAACTTAAACTTTGCTAGCAAATAGTCGTCTGTCAAATTACTGAGCTGATACAAAGCCTTTTTAATAATTAATGTAATTTCTGGGTTATTCAACGATGGCATCGCCAACTCTGGGTCATAGGCGTTTATTACAGCGATTTTTGGATAATGGTCCATTTCACCGACATCTGTTTCAAACTTATCCCTATCGCTTAAAATCATGTTTGTGAGTTTATCGTGTCGCTCTGTCATACCTTTAGAGCATAAAATTAAGAATCTGTTTGATGGCTTAGTTTCGCAGCTAACTAATATTGGGAGTTCATTTTTGTGGTTTGGCACAGGGATATACACCTTTCTAATATCAGAATCCTCTAATATTTCATGTGTACCACTGCCTTCCAGAAAGCTGGCTATCTTCTTCAACATCTGGCTCACGATATCATTCCTTTGTTCAATTATTATTCTACGTTTTGACATTCGTTCATCATACTCTTCTTGTTTAGACTCGATATGCCTAGTCAATTGGTCCCTGTTTAAATATGGTAGAAAATCATTGAAAGTACATTTCACGCTCATGGTGCCAGGGCGTAGCCCTAGTTTAGTTTCAATTCTGGTTGCTAACTTTTTTCCTAGCATACGGGATTTATTAGGCCCTAAATGATTGTTCAAATGACAACCTAGCTCTGAGTTCAATTTGCTAATATTGCCATTCCCTATAAGGGTCAATAGGATCTCTAAATTCCTAGATCTGGCAAGCTTGTCAATTGGGAGGTTATCATCAATTGTTGGGTCTACATTTATGGTAGAAATGGCCTCATCAAGTTGTCCAATAGGCATACCGAGCTTTGTTTCTATGTTTCTAGCTAGTCTGTGACTGATGTTCTTCTGAGGCTTGGATCTGTGGCTGAGATAACTGGCCAAGTGAGGCATATCTAAATGTCTACATAAGTTCTGAATCTTACGGTTGTAGTCTTGGTTGACTATACGCATAAGGTTTTGGTGTCGATTCTCGTGATAGATTTCAGTAGTGTCGAATTTGATATCCATTCAATCACCAATCAATAACGTATTGTTGAAATGGTGTCTTCTATCAAATCTCGTTCTATATCGCTTTCAGCTTGATTTAAATACTTCTCGAGAATATCAATATTAAGTGTACTCAAGTGTCTTCTGTAAAGCTTGCGTCTCAATTCTTTGCGTTCAGCATAAATTGGGTATAGCCCCTGGATAAGGATACCAAGAAGAAGAATTACTATATAAAGCAGATTAAAAGACTCTAATTGAGAGAATCGCCATGCAGCTAAACCTACAATTGTTAGAGAAAATGCCAATATAACTATTCTTCTGGTGAACTGCCCCCATTCTGGTGAAAATACAGAGTCTTTGTAATGCATCATATTATTACCTCCTAGATGTATAAGAAATTGTTCATTGTCCATGTGTCTGGATGTGTTGAAGGGAGTGATTGAGATTCGAATATTGCATCAATGGTTGACCAACCTAGCTCAACTCCGTCCTCAAAATGGGTAGAAAATGCAATGTACATCCAACTTGCGACAGTAAATCGTGCTGCTGCTGTAAATTCAATCTTCAACAAATCGAGTTCGCTTGAGGTACTTACCATGTAAGTATTGGTACTTCTAACGCGATAACATCCTGATAACCTGTCAAGTAGTGGTGTTAGGTTAGGTTCTTTCTTGGCGAGCTTAATCATATCTTTCAAAGACAAAATACAATTGAGCTCTTTTAAACCAACCCTAGTCCATTCTTTAACTTTGCAAATTTGTTCAATTCTGTTTCTTTCGAAAGAGATCCAGAGAGGATCATACCTTCCCATACTTTCAATTAATTTATAGGTTGAAAGTAATTCTTCTAAACTAGCAGAGCATGCCCTTTCGATGTTAGTTGATGTATTGCGCTTAGCAGTACATCTTGTTTTAGTTACTGCGCTTTCCAATCTTGAGTCTCCTAGTTCAAATATTCTCAGTTACAACACTTTTATCGCGAGGATTTGTCTTACGCCGTTATCTGATCGCGATGTCAGTTCAATATTTTCGAATGTCGGTACTGGAAGTCTGTGTATAGCCGCCTCTATTAGTTTCAAGCCGAAAAGGTACTTACCACTAGTAATTGAGTTAATATGATGGTTTGTCATTTTTTCTAAATGACTGACTATCAAATGTTCTAGTTGATATAGAGTATCAAGCACCTGCAGATCTAGGTTTATCAGGTCGTCATAGTTCTGGAGTGTCATCAACGTGTGTCGATATGGATCTAGAGCACACCTGTACGCATGCTTTTTAAGTAGATATGGATGTATAGGTTTTGGCCACATGACGACTATCTGTTATATCTGCTTTGTACGTTCTAGCCAGCTAGCTAGTGATAGTAGACCACATACCTTGGCCACCACCTCGAAATTGTCTTTGTATGCTCCGCTATTAAAGAAAATCAGGCAAATCAAAGCAGTACAAGATAGTGCTATCAGTAAATACTTTGTTCTAAACATTAGCTTTTCCTCAACCATTCTTAGGCAGTCTAGACTAAACATTGATTAATAGATGTCATTCGCGTATAAAAAACAATACTAATGTTACCATATATTTTTATACGTATGTTAGGAAAACCTCATGCTGAGCTAGTTGATAATTTGATCAACTTAGTTTCCATATGAGCTTTGGTACAAATATTAACGAAGAGTATGATTGATATGATAAAAATTGATAAAGATGAAGTTTTGACAGTCTCCATTGTCTCGCAAAGGCTTAAAGGCATCATTCCTGAGGATTATAAATGGCCAAATGTACCGGAGGGATATCAATTGGAGTTTATTGTCCATCCCGATGGCACTTTAATCATGGATCTTTTAAATCCTGATAGAGGAATGTTTATTTCAGAAGCCGAAAATGTTCACTTTGAAACACCCCGTACAGTGAAGAACGCCCCTCTTACATGGCAAGACCTAGAAAAGGCTGGTGTTCCTTTTATGTCATGACCTAACTACAACTTGATAGAGCTTTCA
>NZ_JADDYG010000365.1:0-306 GCF_015163535.1 Vibrio sp. OPT46
GGATGTTGCCTGTTCCAGGTATCGATCGTATGCATTCTGGAATCTTTGATATGAGCGAGGTGCTGACTAATTTGTCCTCCAATTATCGACACTATGACAGTAATCGAAAACAATATTACTTTTAGACTAAGACGGATCGCAGATTTCATGCAGTATTCCTATTAAAGAGGGGGATTTATTCTGATTTGGTGCTTAACGAGGTTGTTTATGAAAGCTCTATCAAGTTGTAGTTAGGTCATGACATAAAAGGAACACCAGCCTTTTCTAGGTCTTGCCATGTAAGAGGGGCGTTCTTCACTGTACGGG
>NZ_JADDYG010000366.1:0-314 GCF_015163535.1 Vibrio sp. OPT46
GTTACGATTTCGCTCTAGTTCACGGACATATTGACACAGTCCCACCCCATGTAGAGTCAAGTCAGACAACGCTTGTGAAGAAATCAACGTTTACTCTCAATAGGAGACTACTGGTTGTGAGATCAATTCTTTAAACAACAAATTGTAGAGCCCCAAACAAGGCAATGTTATAACATAACAATCAATCTTTTCAATATTTACCTTTTTTGATTAAAGATAATTAGGGGAACATCATGAGCATGCGAGCACGGAAATTATATTCCGCGATTAGAAAAGTAACGCGTAGGTGAATCGCCATAGACCCGACGAAACAT
>NZ_JADDYG010000367.1:0-321 GCF_015163535.1 Vibrio sp. OPT46
CACCCGTCGTACAGTTTGGCGTTATCAACTACCCAATGGTAAAACTGGGCCTGTGTGGCGGCGTAACAAATTGCGTTTACGGCACGACAACGGAAGTGTACCCAGACAGCCCAACAGTGACCGACGAAGAATGTAACGATGCGCAAGTCTTCGCTATTGTGGGTGGTCTAGATTACCTAAAAAATAAGCTTGTATAACCCGAACTAACAGCGCCTTGCAATATAAGTTCGTATAACTTTTTAGCACAAAAGCTTGCAATCTTTCATATGAGATACATTTCAACATTAACAAATGACCACATTAATATGGCTACTTCTGAAG
>NZ_JADDYG010000367.1:382-830 GCF_015163535.1 Vibrio sp. OPT46
AGATTAAAACGCCATGACTTCATGTGGCATGATTGATATTACATATGAGTTGCGTTAAAACGCAAGCACTGGATAAGCTGCATGCTCAATATGCACCTCTGCTGTTAAAGCTGTACTCGCCACCTACAGTGTAAATTAATGAAGTTTTACTAGTTTAGGTCACCCTAAACTAGTAAAACCGATTAAGCAGATTAATAGCAATATATTAAGCCTGATGTTCTTTAACTCTTGTTCGTTGAGGTACTCTCGAACGTTCACTTTTCTAGTAACCTAATCAAAGACAATCGATAATTCTAGTTTCTACGTCATCAACAAATCGCCTAAAGAACACTTCGACCTTCTTTCCCTTATAAAAGGCACACGAAAGATCTTGGGTCACCTCAAATATTAATCTACCCTGCGGCCAGTCGACAAAACAAAGCTGAACAACGAAAAAGTCGACATAGAT
>NZ_JADDYG010000368.1:0-261 GCF_015163535.1 Vibrio sp. OPT46
TGAAAGTTCAAGAAAATAGTGGAGCCGAAGTTTTCTCATTAACCCAGTCATTTCGCTTCAATGAACAGGTTGCTACATATGCCAATGCCTTTCTGAACCAACTTGGTGTTCATGAACGGCTTAAGGGGACCGATAATGGCATTATCGAGTCTGTTTTAACTTCAGAAAACGATTTAGATGAAAATCTCCAGATAGCCTATATCAACCGTACGATCGTATTAACGATTGAAGTCGCGATAGAAGCTGACGAACGTGGCAAGA
>NZ_JADDYG010000369.1:0-356 GCF_015163535.1 Vibrio sp. OPT46
CTATCGGAACATCCGAATGCGATAACCCCAATCAATGAAATCCTAGTTAAAATCCCTTGGGGAGAAATAGCTGCTTGTCCTTGCTTTATCTCGTCCAATTGTGCCAGACCAATAAAACCTTTTCTAACAGGAGAGCCAGACTTCAACAACTGGCATTTTGTATCCTTACACCAAAACCATACTGACTGTTTCGTAGGGCGTAAACTTGAACTAGAAACATTGAATAGCGGAATCAAGCGATGGCAAAAACAAGAAGCAGGCCAAACGTATTGTATTACTGGTACCGCAGGGATAGGAAAGACCAGCCTACTCAACCAGGTCATTTCGTCTTTGAGTCGTTCTTCGTGTTTAACCAC
>NZ_JADDYG010000370.1:0-2241 GCF_015163535.1 Vibrio sp. OPT46
TCAACGCATTTAGATCAAAGACGTAAAACTCTAAAATACCGAATAACAAGCTAATCAAACAATAGTCGGTTACAAATGCCAATAATCTCTTTATCACGTACCAACTCCGTTTAATAAAATATGTTCTTTAACCCTATTGATACAATCAATGTAAACATCTTTGTCAGTCATATCATCGACTTCACCCTTCCTCTTGATGAGTGCTTTCATATCTGGGAACGACAAAACCTGTCCTAGTGCAATATTCAATTCATCATAAGGAACTGAATCACCTAATGCCTCTTTTACTTTTCTTCTGACATGAACATCTTCGGCATCACTAGCTAATGACCATACTAAGCCAGGAGGTAACACCGATACGATAGGTTGAATAATTGGCGCTTGTATTTTCTTCAGCTTACCTATGTACAAGAGTCCGCGCCCCATGCCATTTAAAATTCCAGCTTTACCGACATACGATTCTATAGATTCAAACTCATCATCTGTTAGCTTAAACTGTTCCTTAATCACCCGTTCTGTACCTACACCTGGGATGTTGCAAATGAAGGTATTAGTAGCCAAGTCGCGGATAGATGGAGGGAAAGCTTCGTACATCTGTGTCAATAAAGTGATGATCTCACGATACTTACGCGCTGTTTTTACTTCTTTATCAAAGTTTTCATCTAACTCAGGACATTGAGCCTGTTCGTATTCGTCTTGGAAGTAATACTTGGGTAAAGGCTTTTTCGCTCGAGCAATTCGCAGTGCACGCTTATAAAACACAGGATCTGCATCATTTTTTACATCATCTTCATGTACCCAGAAATGCCTTTGAGCTAGACCTTTTGCAAGAATAAACCATGCATTTTTCATCGCTGCTGGGGCGGAATCTACAACTGGTTTAGCGTTTACAAACAGCATTGAAAGGTCAGAGTAATCTACCATCGGATATGAGCCTAAAATTGCGCTATATCGATCTGTCATCAGCTGCACTGAAGCACCAATTAGGTCCAGTAGTTTTTCTCCTCCAACTTTGAAAGAACCCATAGCGCTTTGCTGTTCAGCCGACTTTACCTCTTTGGGTAAGTCAGAGATCAGCGGCCAAATATACCTATGAGCTATTTTTGACAATCTTAGGAAATATTGTCGTTGAGCGTTAGATATACCTTCTTCATTCGATGCTTTGTATAGGGCATTACGGGCGTTTAGGTAGCTGTACGACGACTCGCTCTTTAAATGTTTTTGTACAAGATGGTGAGCAAGCTCTTTCTGTATTTTATCGACGCCGGGTTGCGAAGGGTCAATTTTCCTAGGCTGTGAAATAGCCTTTGCTACCATACTGTCAATTATTGCTGAAACACAGTTATCAAGTTGTACGTGGATTGGCTGTTTCGAGCCACCATTGACTATCTTAGTAACAAAAGCAGTCGCAGTGTTGTTCTCCGGCTTAGCCAATTTATTGTAACCATATTGTGGCTCAAGCATGTTGTAAGCGCTTGTCTTTTCATTGGCAAGACTGATTGCCCCTACTTTAGCTCTATCCTCCTTCTTCAGGTTTGCCCTAACAGTTTCGGCAGTGAATAATATTGACTCACCATAGTCGACCCCCGCAATAAGAGGCAACGATGTCGTTCCAGCTAAGAAATGCATTGCCCTGGTTAATACACCAGCTTGAACTGACTTACCAGAACCCATAGATCCACTAACTAAATTCAAGTGATGTGACTGTGTTGAATCAAAGTCAATAGGCCATGGCTTGCCATCAGGTGTGATATAGAGCAATACGCCGGAGTCCCACGGCGAGGCAGGACGTATGATTGGAGCTGACGAGAAGGCTGTTTCAATACTGTCATTACTCGCTCTCCCAACAGGCCTTGAGCTATAGCCAGGTAAAGAGGATAAAAGGCCCTCTATAGGAAATGAGCACATACGTTGCCTTTCCCCTCCCCAACCTCTAAGTGCACTTTGTACGGCTTTGAAACGTGTATTAGTTTCCGTTTCGTTATCACCCCAAACAGTCACCGACATATAACACTCTACTGCACACCCTCCTTCTTGAATGAACTTTGTTGTCTTATTACAGGCTTTCAGAATTTCACTTGATATTGGGTTAGTTTTAGCAACGAATGTGGTGAGACTCGATTTAGTCATTTTAGAGGTTTGTATACTTTGGGAGCCAGAAACCAGAGTGTACGATATACGCATAGGAACATCTCTGTTAACTCGGTTTATAAAACTCCTCATTAACATAGGCTCATCCCC
>NZ_JADDYG010000371.1:0-336 GCF_015163535.1 Vibrio sp. OPT46
AACTCTATAACTTGAAAGCCCCGCTTAGTGCGGGGCTTTTTGTATTTAGCAGTCTTATACGCAGAGCGTGTTTGTTTTATTCCTATTTAGCGTTTGTTATGATGCCGTTCTAGTACTGTTGCCTTTTAGGTCAATGGTCTTAAAGTCTGGTACCACTGACTTTTCAAATATTTCTATTTCTTCCTTCAACCATTGCGCAAACAATTGAGCTTTAGGTCTTTTTAAGTAGCCTTTTGGCGCACACAAGTAATACGCAAAGTTGGGCTTGATAGCGATATCTCCAATTCGGACCAATTTGCCAGAACGAAAATATTGATGAGCTAAACTGTGTTTTAC
>NZ_JADDYG010000372.1:0-7821 GCF_015163535.1 Vibrio sp. OPT46
TGCATGTGTTAGGCCTGCCGCCAGCGTTCAATCTGAGCCATGATCAAACTCTTCAATTTAAGATTTTGTCGGCTCAATGAATACTGAACATTACATAAAGTAATGTTTGAATTGACTGTGCTCTTATTGGTTTTTACTTTTGAAAAAGTAAAACAAAACAGCTCAAGGCTGCTTCCCAATTCGAATGGTCACTTCGTTTCATTGAAACCTAAATTGTTTCCGAAGAAACTATTTGGATTATCATCAACGAGTGCCCACACAGATTGATAGGTCTATATTGTTAAAGAGCTTGCTTCGTAAGCTTTGCTATCGAAGCGGAGGCGTATTCTAAGGAATTAATTTTCAGTGTCAAACACTTTTTTAAATTAATTTTTAGAAGTTTTCTTTCGCCTTCTTGCCAACCGCTTTTGCGTTTCCGCTTTGCCCTGACAACGGAGGCGCATTATAGGGAGATGATTTTTCTTGGCAACCCCTTTTCAGAAAAAAAATCAAAAAAAAGCGTCGAATGATTAAATCTCACTCAAACGCTTATTTTTAGCACTCAGTTGTTAACTTCAAGTAGCAAATAGGCAATCAATATGTGTCTAGCCAAGACTCTTCAAAGCCTGTGATATCGAGACTCAGTGATTGCGCCGCTTCGATTTGCTCGATAGCCTCTAGTTCTTTATTTACACTGCTCATCGTTAATGTGTTGTTGTCTAGCTCAAACACTTGGCGTTGCGTGGTGTAATAGAACTTAAGCGTAGTGAGCGCTTTTACATCGTCATTGCTCGCGGCTGCTTTAATGCTTTTTAGTTTACGAAAGATTTTGTTGTGCAGTTGCTTGAGTTTCCAAACGTACAGCACTTCTTCCATGTATGGTCGAGTTTTAATGTGATTCAATAAAGAGAGGGAAGTTGCAACTGCGAGAACGACACCAATCAAATTCCAATGGAAATTGCCCGTTGATTGTTCTGGTACGACTTCAGTGTTGCCAAACAAAACAATCAACAAGGTACTAAAGGCAAGAGAGGAGATGGCGAGCAACGCAACAAAACCGCCAATCACAAGGTTTACTTTCTTTTTATAAATGTCTTTATTTATCTGTTTGATTTCCATATACCGCTCCTAACAGGTTACCTCTATTTTAACCAGCGCACTCCGCACGACAATCGAAGCTTTGTAAGTAAGTTCACATTTGCTATTAAACTCGCATCCCTTCCCTGCTTGGGTATATACTTCCGCGCATTCACTCTTCCTATATAGAGGCTAAATTCATGCGCTCTTTTGTTTTACGAGCTCGCGCGGCGCCAACCACCAGCAAAGCACTGTTAGAAGGTGTTGGTAATGAAGCGCATACAGAGATTCTTGCTCATACCATGATGAACACTATGTTCGTTGCTCAATCACACCGTGAAGATGTGGTTGTTCACTTGGTTTTGGAAAGCACAAAAGACTTCTCACGCACCATTACTATTCGCTCCAACGACATCACCAACATTGGCGGCTTCCATGAGTCAACCTTGATTGCAGCAGTGGCTCGCGCTTTGGATGCTTCGGTTGGTATGGGTAAAGAGCAACTTCGTGAAGTCGAACCTGGTATTACCGTTCGTACAGTGAGCTTTGAACGCCTAGTACAAGAGCTGGCAGAAGATCACCAACTATATATGTTGGATAAGAAAGGCGAATTTGTTCGTGATGCAGAAATTGGTGAAAATCCATGTTTCTTGCTAACTGACCATATACCGATGCCGAAAAAGTCTTTTAACAGCTTAAAGCGCCTTGGCACAGAGAAGATCAGCTTAGGTCCTAAGATGCTTTTCGCTTCTCAGTGTGTGGTATTGATCCACAATGAGTTGGACATACGCGAATTCTAGTTATTCACGCACACGTTGCTAGACAATGAAAGAGGACTCCATTGAGTCCTCTTTTTTGTTTCTATAGGGATGCTAAGTTTACTTACCACCAATGCTCAAACGAGCAAAACGAACGTCTGGCGAGAAGAAAGTTCGGCTATCGTTAATTAACTGAGTATCACCCACTGCCTCAACTTCTTGCAGCATCTTGTAGAAGTTACCCGCTACCGTGATCCCACGAACTGGTTGAACGCGCTCTCCATCACGGCACAAGAAGCCACTCGCACCAAATGAGAAATCACCACTCACTGCATCCGCACCAGAATGGACACCTTGAAGCTCGACTAACTCTAGGTACTCTCCCGCTTTTACTTCTGATGCACTGCTGTTGCCTGTCGCAATCACTTTGTGATTCGCTGATACGTCTAAGCTCGATTTTGCACCGCGAGCGGCACTTGCCGTCGACACTGCACCCAAATAATTCGCTGTTTGGCTATTGTGCAATAGCGTATTCAGTTGGCCATTAGCAATCATCACATTGTCTTGAGTAGCAAAGCCTTCACTATCAAAACTTGCGATTGCCATACCATTTGGCATGTAAGCCGTATCAGTAAAGGTAATTAAATCACTCGCAACACGTTGACCAAGCTTATCACCCAGTGGCGTAATGCCTTTCATCGCGCTTACGCCAGAGAAAGCACTGCCGAAAGCACCGAATAAACTTGCCAGCGCATTGATGTGGAAAATAGCGGGGTAGTTACCCGTCGCAACCGGTACACCTTCAAGAAGATCACGAGCAAGCTTGTAACCGCCTTCTATACAATAAGCTGGAGCCAACTCATCAAAACGGCGACCTAGCGACATTCTTCCCGCCATCGACTGTTTGCCGTCTTTTTCAAACAAGGTATACGCGTAACAAGTGAACGATCGCTCGAAATGTTGACATAACGTACCTTGAGTATTCGCGATGATGAGCTGAGTTTCACCGTCACTGTAACCATTGTATGGTGCGCTAGAAGCGTGAGGCAGAGCCACTACGCCTTGCTCAAGTGCGAGAGACAGTTCAATTTTTTCATCAACCGAAGTTGTGTCTTCTTGAGCAATCTCAGCCACGTCAGTCGTGATTTGGCTGTTCACACAACTAATGGTCTGATGTTCATCTTGCTTGGAAAAACGAGCGCTTTGCAGTGCATTAGTCAGCATCAAATCTAAGCTTGGTTGTTCTAACGACTCAGAATAGCTCGTTGCAACACGCGCATCTTTCACAACACGAACACCCAGCACTTGGCTTGAGCTTACTTTGTACTCATCCAGCTTTCCTTGGTTCGCTTTCAGAGAAAAGCTGCTGTTGCGGTTTACAATGACGTCCGCTTCTGCACCTTGGCGTTTTGCTTCTGATAGGACGTAATCAACCGCATTAAGAAGTTGTTGTTCTTGGCTCATTAGTTACCGCCTCCTACCAGAATGTTATCGACTTTCAGTGTTGGCTGACCGACTGTTGTTGGTACTGAACCACTTACGGAACCACACATGCCCGGCGCAAGTGCCATGTCTTTGCCGACCATGCTGATTTCTTTCAACACTTTTGGACCCGTGCTGATCAGCGTTGCTGTTTTCAGAGGCTTGGTGATTTTGCCATTTTCAATGAGATAAGCTTCACGAACAGCAAAGTTAAACTCACCCGTACCCGGTTGAACCGAGCCACCGCCCATCTTCTTCGCATAGATACCACGCTCGATGCCTGCCAGCATGTCATCAAGTGAATGCTCGCCCTCTTCGATAAAGGTATTACGCATACGCGAGGTTGGTGCGAACTTGTAGTTTTGACGACGACCAGAACCCGTAGGTTCGTAACCTGTCTTCATGCCACCCATTTTATCGACCATAAAGCTGGTTAGCTTACCGTCTTTGATCAATTGGGTACGCTGAGTCTTCATGCCTTCGTCATCAACATGAATCGAGCCCCATTCGTTGGTCATGGTGCCATCATCGACTGCATTCACCGCGGTGTGAGCAACCATTTCGCCCATCTTGTCGTGGAATACTGATGCTTTCTTCGCAACTGAAGTGGTTTCTAGCAAGTGACCACATGCTTCATGGAAGATAACGCCGCCAAAGCCGTTACCAATCACCACCGGCATTTCACCCGATGGACAAGCATCCGCGCCAAGTTTTACTAACGCTTGCTGCGCGATAGTTTGACCTAGCTCTTTGGCATCAAGCTGTTCACTGAATTCCCAACCAGCAAGAGCGCCAGGACCTTCCATACCAGAAGACTGCTCATTACCTTTTTGCGCGACAGTGTTACCAGCAACACGAATGTAGTGGCGAGTATCGTCAACGTGTAGACCTTCTGAGTTGAAGATAGACACTTGTTGCTCGCGCTGAAGAACGCTGCCAATAAACTGGCTGATATGTTCACTCTCAGCACGTGCGGCTTGGTCAACTTTCAATAGAAACGCGATTTTTGAATCTAGGTTAGCATCCTTACCTAGCGGCATGCGGCAACCATGTTGGATTGGGTAGCGGTTCAAATTCAAAGAACCCGCTGACGCGATTTGCTCACGCTTGTCTTTTGCAGCAAGCAGCGAGGTTACGCGCTTTAGTTCGGCTTCATCTGTGCTGTTGGTGTAACCGTAAAGCACCTTATGACCGAAAAAAAGACGAATACCGATACCAAAATCGATACCCGAGTTAACCTTATCCACCTCACCAGATGCGATCTGGACAGTGTTGGTTTGGTGATGTTCAACGAATAGTTCAGCGAAATCAGCCCCCAAAAAGAGCGCATGATCGATCACTGACTTCGCTGTTACAGAATTAAGCATGAAGTCTCCTTGCTCGATGATCGTCTTAGCCTTCCTAATTAACTGTGAAAAAGTTCAACAAAGTTAAATTGGCAACACGTTAAATTTTAACAGTTTTTTAACCTTGTTTTGTGCTAATCCTTGCTTAACGAGACCACGATTATTTATTAAATATTCCAGGTTCTGCTCATTCACCAGAGCGTTGCACTAGTAAATTCCACCCAGCAAACCATTTAGGTGCTTACTTTATCACTCACCTCGCATAATTGAATACTCATTATAATTACGCTCAAAAAACGTATCCCTTCCGCAATGGTCCTGCTATCATCCGAACGAAATAGTCGGGGGGCCACACGACAAGTGTTGGCTGAGATCGAAATTCGAGACCCGTTGAACCTGATTCAGTTAGCACTGACGTAGGGAACTATGCACACTTTGCCTTTCGTCGCCCCTCTTAGGTAAGCGATAGCGATCGAAAAATCGATCTATCTGCAACGGTCAAAGTCAGTTCCTATACGTCTTGTAGTAGGAGCGACCATGACGCAGCAATCACAACCTCATTCACATCACACGCCAGCCTTGCCTACCCCTATCGTATTGACCATCGCGGGCTCAGACAGTGGTGGCGGTGCAGGTATTCAAGCCGACATCAAAGCGATGTCCGCAACCGGCAGTTTTGCTTGCTCGGTAATCACGGCGATTACTTCGCAAAATACCCAAGGCGTTTCTGCGATTTTCCCCATTCCTCTCGACCATGTAGAGAGCCAACTTGATGCAGTATTTACCGACCTCAACATCGTTGCAGTCAAAGTGGGCATGCTGGCAGATTCCAACATCATCAAAGTCGTTGCAGACAAAATTAAACAATACCAGCCAAAACACCTCGTGATTGACCCTGTGATGGTGGCCACCAGCGGCGATCTATTACTGGAACAGTCGGCAATCAGCACTTTAAAAGAAGAATTGATTCCGCTCGCAGACATCATTACCCCTAACCTACCCGAAGGCGCAGCATTGACGGGTAAGCCAATGCCTCAATCAGAATCTGAAATGAACGATATGATTACCGACCTTCGTGCGCTTGGCGCCAAAGCTATTCTGCTCAAAGGCGGTCACCTTGAAGAAAATGAAAACAGCAACGATCTGCTTATCATGCAAGACAGTGCCGAGTTAATTAGCGCCAAGCGATTTCCAACCAAAAACACTCATGGCACAGGCTGTACACTTTCTTCCGCCATTGCGTCTTATCTTGGCCAAGGCAACAATCTGCACAAAGCGGTGCACCTTGGTAAGCAGTACATCAGCCAAGCTATCGCGCACGCTGATGAACTGGATGTCGGTAAAGGTCACGGCCCTGTGAACCACTTTTTTGCGGGTCATACTTATGTTCGCTAACGCGATTGGCATTCAGCTTTCCGATGCTAGCCTGCGATACAAAGATAGCCAAACACCGACTTTAGCAGGAATGAACATGACCATTCCCGTCGGTAAATGGACGGTATTACTCGGACGAAGTGGCTGCGGGAAAACCACAATATTGCGTTACTTAGCTGGCCTACTGGATGACCAAGTTGACTGGCATGGCGAACTCATCACAACGGATGGCGCTGCACTGCATGACCGTATCGCTTACATGGCTCAGCAGGATTTATTGCTACCGTGGTTGAATGTGTTAGACAACGTCTGCCTCAGTTCTCGATTTTCTCAAGAGCAAGCACCAGAGCAAAATAGACAACGTGCACTGGCTTTACTAAACCAAGTAAAACTCGCCGATTACGCGGATGCTAAGCCAACTCAGCTCTCTGGCGGCATGAGACAACGTGTTGCCCTTGCTCGCACTCTGATGCAAGACAAGCCTCTGGTTCTGATGGATGAGCCTTTCTCTGCGTTGGACGCGGTTACTCGCCATAAGTTGCAGACCTTGTCTGCCGAATTACTGAAAGATAAGACCGTTGTTCTTATTACCCACGACCCACAAGAAGCGGTGCGATTAGCTCACCAACTCTATGTACTGCAAGGTACGCCTGCGCAAGCTCAGCACTTGGTTGTTCCGGATTCCAAGCCACCACGAGTTCTCGATGGAGAGTGCGCCGCGCTTCAACAAGCGATTTTGGATCAATTGGAGAAAGACTATGAGTGATATGACTCAGTACAACTCCGTTTCGGCACGTATTGGTAAAAAAGAACGCGTGACCCATCAAGCTCTGCGCTTGGTAATCAGCACTGCGGTGATCTTGGGATTGTGGCAGTTGGTTGTGGTGGTATTCGACATGCCAGGCTTCATCTTACCTTCACCAATTGAAGTGCTGGATAGATTGGTCACTCGTTACGATATCCTGCTCAAACATACTTGGGTTACTGCGCAAGAGATCTTACTTGGCTTGGCGCTTGGATTATCGATGGGTTTGCTGTTCGCATTGCAAATGCTGATGTTTGAGCCGCTGAAGCGTTGGTTACTGCCTATTCTGATTGCTAGCCAAGCGATCCCTGTGTTCGCCATCGCGCCAGTGCTCATGCTTTGGCTGGGTTACGGTATTGCATCGAAAGTCGTCATGGCAGCGATCATCATCTTTTTCCCCGTCACGACATGTTGCTATGACGGCTTACGCAATACACCAACAGGTTACCTCGATCTTGCCAAGACCATGGGCGCGTCGAAATGGCAGCTACTTCGTCATATTCAATTGCCAGCCGCGCTACCAACGTTAGCTTCAGGTATTCGTGTTGCCGTCGTTATTGCGCCAATTGGAGCAGTGGTCGGTGAGTGGGTAGGTTCAAGTGAAGGCTTGGGTTATCTGATGCTCCAAGCTAACGCTCGCATGATCATTGACGAGATGTTTGCGGCGCTGTTTATCCTCGCCGTGCTGTCTATCTCACTCTACTTCATCACCGATAAATTATTGAAAAAAGCCATCCCTTGGGAAAGCAAGTAATTACAGAAAATAACCAAAGAAAATTGGGAAAGAAAAGGAAGAACCCCGTGAATAAAAACAAACTTGTGAGCGCTGCTGCTCTACTCGCTTCAGTGGTATCAACCAACGTGCTTGCAGCTGAAAAAGAGATGACACTGATGTTGGATTGGTTCGTCAATCCAAACCATGGTCCTATCGTGATTGCCAAAGAGCGCGGTTACTTCAAAGAACAAGGTTTGAAGGTCAACATTCAAGAGCCTGCAGATC
>NZ_JADDYG010000372.1:7880-13122 GCF_015163535.1 Vibrio sp. OPT46
CAAGTACGCCACCTAAGTTGGTCGCTGCTGGCAAGGTCGACATGGCGATTTCTTACCAGCCAAGCCTAACTATCGATGTCGCGGCGGGTTTGCCATTAATCCGCTCTGCGACTTTGATTGCTACGCCACTCAACACGCTGATGGTGTTGGACAACGGTAAGAATGAAAACCTTGGCGACTTAAAAGGTAAGAAGATCGGTATTGCGATCGCAGGCAACGAAGAAGCAACAATCGGCACTATGTTAGCTCAAGAGAATGTGAAGTTTTCTGACGTACAAATCATCAACGTAGGTTGGGCGCTATCTTCGTCTCTTGCGTCTGGCAAGGTGGATGCGATTTGGGGTGGTCTACGTAACTTCGAAACCAACCAACTTGCACTAGAAGGTTATAAAGCTAAAGCCTTCTTCCCTGAAGAACACGGCGTGCCAGCGTATGACGAGTTAGTCTTCGTAGCCAATGCAAAAACCTACGACAAAGAAGCCATCAAGGCATTCAACAAAGCACTGGAGCAAGCGACCACTTACATCGTTAACCATCCAAAAGAATCTTGGAAAGAGTTTGTGGCTTATTCACCAGACACCCTCAACAACGAGCTTAACCAGCGCGCTTGGAATGACACACTAACTCGTTTCGCTCTTCGTCCATCTGCAGTAGATCTGAAACGCTACGATGATTATGCCGAGTTCATGTATTCACAAAACATCATCGAAACACTGCCAAAAGCGAAAGATTACGTACCGAGCTTTGACTAATTCTACTGGCCTTAGGATCTAAGCCTAGGGTCTTTTGATAACGAGATACCCATAATGAAATACCAAGATTTGATCGACGCTTGCCACCAAGATTGGCAAGAATACACTGAGCATGCTTTCGTGCAGCAATTGGCGCAAGGCACTCTGGCTCAGCCTTGTTTTCTACATTACCTAAAACAGGATTTTCTTTTCCTAAAACAGTACGCACGAGCTTACGCATTAGCGATCTACAAAGCGCGTACTTTGGATGACATGCGCCGTGCCCTACCAAGCGTACATGCATTGCTAGATTCTGAAATCGCCCACCACGTGACTTACTGTGAGCAATGGGGACTGACGGAATCCAACTTAGAAAACGAGCCAGAAGATTTCGGCACAGTAGCTTACACCCGTTATGTATTGGATGCTGGCATGACGGGCGATCTTGTTGATCTATACGCGGCACTAGCGCCATGCTCTATCGGTTATGCCGTTATCGGTAAGATGCTGATTGAAGATGAAAAGACAGTAATCGAAGGCAATCCATACGCAAGTTGGATTAATCTCTACGGTGGTGAGGAGTTCCAATCTGGTGTCGCAAAAGGTGCAGAACACTTTAACCAGTTATTGGCGGAAATCGACATCAATAGTCAGCGTGGTCAAAACCTGATTCAGGTATTCAAAACCGCAACGCGTATGGAAGTAGCATTCTGGCAACAAGGTCTGAACGCTCAGCAAGATTAATCGGAGAGTCTCATGTTAATTGAACAAATCACCCAAGCATTAACCGCAGTACGCCAGCAAAAGCCGTTAGTCGTCAACATCACTAACTACGTGGTGATGAATAACACAGCAAACGCACTATTAGCGATCGGCGCTTCTCCAATCATGGCGCACTCCAAACAAGAGATGGCAGAGATGATGTCGTTCGCTGGCGCACTGGTTATCAACATCGGTACCCTAGACAGCGTTTGGACACCGCGCATGAGCTATGCCGTAGAGCAAGCCAATGCCAACGGTAAAATCGTTGTACTCGACCCTGTCGGTTGCGGAGCAAGCTCACTACGTACCGAGACATCACGTGAGATCGCACGCCTTGCCGACAAGTTGATCATTCGTGGTAACGCCTCAGAAATCATCGGTCTCGCTGGCGAACAAGCACAAAGCAAAGGCGTCGATGCGTTAGACAGCAGCGACGCAGCACTTGGCGCAGCGAACTTCTTAGTTTCAGAGTATGGTGCAAGTGTGGTGATTTCTGGCGAGACTGATTACATCATCACGAAAGAGCAAACTGTGCAGCTAAACAACGGTCACGAGATGATGCCATACGTAACCGGAATGGGCTGCACACTAACGGCACTGACGGGTGCTTTCGCTGCTGTTGGTGATCACTCCGGACTTGCTGCCGCGGCGGTACTGGGCGTTGTGGGTGAAATTGCGGCTGAGCAAGCGCGAGGGCCAGGCAGTCTGCAAATGAACCTGTTGGATGAGCTTTACCAACTGGATGAAGAAACACTGGCAAAACGCCTAAAACTCCAAGTGAGTTAAGCTTTCTCTAACAAATACCGGCCTCTCACTCCCTGTAGATGAGAGGCCCAAAGGAAACAAAATGAACGCCTATCGTTTATATTTGGTCACCGATGACCAACAAGATTTAGCCACACTAAAGCGTGTTGTGAGAAAAGCCGTGCAAGGTGGCGTGACCATGGTACAAGTCCGCGAAAAACACGGCGATGTGCGTGCGTTTATCGAACGTGCTCAAGCCGTGAAAGACATCCTTAAAGATACCAATGTGCCTTTGATCATCAATGACCGCGTTGATGTTGCACTGGCAGTTGATGCCGATGGGGTTCACCTCGGGCAATCAGACATGCCCGCAACTATCGCTCGTGAGTTGATTGGACCAAACAAAATCCTCGGCTTATCAATTGAGACTGAAGATCAGCTGGCAGAGGCGGATTCTCTGCCCATTGATTACATCGGCTTGAGTGCCATCTTCGCTACGCCGACCAAAACCAACACCAAAAAACACTGGGGTATTGAAGGTTTGAAGATGGCGCTGAACACCACGCCCTTACCAATCGTCGCGATTGGTGGCATCAACGAAACCAACATTCCTGCCCTGAGTGCGACAGGTGTACATGGTTTGGCTTTGGTTTCTGCCATTTGTCATGCAGAAAACCCAACCAAAGCAGCAGAGTACTTACTTTCTCTGATGGATTAAGACCCCAACGCTTAAGGATGAGCGCCTTTACCCTCCGGATAAATGTCATCAATTCATCACTCAACCTTCATTCTCTCGTCAAATTGACAGAGCGTTGATAAGTTTTTCACGCCAGATAACGTAAGATAAGCCCCTTATTTTCACGTGGTTGAATAACCCTCAATAAAAACAAAACGCTCTCAATGAAAACCAAAAAATATGGATTGATGATGCTCGCCTTGTTTGTTCTTGGCATCATCCCAATGTCGCTGTTTGGCTCTTATCACAATCTCACTTCACAGGTGCCTGAAAGTCTGGGTATTACTTTTACTTTGCTCACAGATTCTGCTGGTAGCAAAGGTTTTTTAATTACGTTAACACTGCTACTGCTTTCTTTATTTCGCTTTAAACCAAGTCGCATTGAGTGGATACAAAAACTCTCAATGTTAGGGTTGTTACTGGTGATTGGTTTTGCCAGCAAAACGGGGCTAAAACTGATGACAGAAAGCCCGCGTCCCTACGCCGAACTGCTTGCTGCAGAGCAATTGATTGAGCACCCAGAAGCGTTTTATCAGTTGGATACAAAGCAGCAAGCCAACGTAATTAACCAGATTTCTGAACACGTCAGTGATTGGCGAACGCGCCATTGGCAAGGCGAGAAAGACTATTCTTTCCCATCCGGCCATACGATTTTCGTTTCGATTTGTTTGGCTTTCTTTGGTGGTTTGTTCTTACAGAACAAGTGCTATATCTCTGCACTGTCATTGTGGATGTGGGGAATGAGCGTCGCATATAGCCGCTTATGGCTGGGCATGCATCGCCCTGAAGATTTAATAGGCTCGGTCTTGTTTGTCGCGATTGTATTTACTTTTACTCCCGACATTTCAGATTAAGAAACAGATGCCGTTTGTTTCTCTCGCTTCGCGCTAATGTGAACGATGACTAGATAAAAAGAAGCCAGCGATTCGCTGGCTTCTTGCTTTCAATCGCTACTTTTTTCTAGCCATTTCTTGGTGGTTCAAACGCTGTTAGTTCTAATTCTGGGCCAGTGTATTTTTCAATACGAACCAGTGCCGAGTTCGCCGCACAGCCGTTTGCAAGTCGAGAGGTCGGAATATCCAACGTTAACACGTTACAACCGCCGTTCTTACAAATGCCGGTTTTAGGATCCAGATCCGGCCAGCCGCCTTCATGAATACACACTGAACCTTGCTTGATTCGGTCAGTCACTTCTGCACCAACCAATACTTGGCCACGGTTGTTAAACGCACGAACTAAATCGCCCGTTTTAATACCACGCGCTTTCGCATCTTCAGGGTGAATCCAAATAGGTTCACGGTTTGCAATTGCGTACTCTTCGCGAATCTTCGCGTAGTTAAACTGGCTGTGTAGACGATGCGCTGCGTGCGCGGTCATTAGCTGCAACTCGCCGTCTTTTGCATTGCCAGTGTACTCGGTTGGTGCCATCCACGTTGGGTGTGGAGGACAGTCTTCCAACTGATAACCTTCAATGGTTTTCGAGAAGATTTCGATCTTACCACTTGGTGTACCGAGTGGATTCATGATCGGGTCTTCACGGAAATCTGCGTAACGAACAAACTGTGCGTTCTTCTCGTTCCACTTCATCTCGATCAGTTGGTTATCTTCCCAGAACTTGCTGAAGTTCGGCATTGCTACGCGAGAGCCACGGCCACCTTGTTGCGCCGCCTTGTAGAAGCCGTACAGCCATTCCATTTCAGTTTTGCCTTCGGTGTATACGTCACGGCCACCCGGAGCTAGCATCTCTGCCATGTCCGCGAATACATCGAAATCATTACGCGCTTCACCTTGCGGCTCAACCACTTGCTTCATTGGCACCAAGTGTTGGTTACTGTAGTCACCCGTCATCGTTAAGTCGTTACGCTCGAACGATGTGGTGATTGGCAGAACGATGTCCGCATGCTTCGCAGCCGCCGTCCAGTATGGTTCAGAGATAACGATAAGCTCTGGCTTTTGCCACGCTTTAATCAAACGGTTGGTGTCTTGGTGGTGAGTAAAGTTCGCACCACCGGCCCACCAAATCATCTTGATGTCCGGGAACGTCAGTTCATGACCGTTATGATGGTAGGATTGACCTGGGTTTTCCAACGCCTCGACAATACGCGCCACAGGGAAGCTTTGCACCGCGCCAGACACCGCCCAGTCGTTCCCCGCAGAAGAGCCGCCACCCAGCGATGCCGAAATCGCAGGAAGTACTCCAGCGTCACGAGCAGGGTTACCACCGTTTGAGTAGTGGTAAGAGAAACCAAAACCACCGCCCGGTAAACCG
>NZ_JADDYG010000372.1:13181-22680 GCF_015163535.1 Vibrio sp. OPT46
ATTTGACCCAACATCGTTGCCAGTGTAACCAGCATCCAGTGACGCTGCTCACCGTATTGTTGGCGCTGCATGCCCCAACCCGCCATCAGCATGGTGCGGTTTTTACTGAAGATGTCAGCCAGTAGCTCAAGTTGCTTCGCAGGTACGCCACAGATTTGTGATGCCCATTCTGCTGATTTTTCTACGCCGTCTTCTTCGCCCATCAGGTACGCTTCAAACTTGTCGTAACCTGCGGTGTATTTATCGAGGAAGGCTTTATCGTGCTTACCTTGTTTCACCAAGGTGTGTGCGATACCCATCATCATTGCCACGTCGGTCATTGGGTGAGGAGCAATCCACTCCGCATTCTCGCCAAAGAACTCGATGGTTTCAGAACGAATTGGGTCAATCGCAATAACCGTCTTGCCTGATTTTTTCAATTGATGGAAGAATTCAAGACCAGCACAGTCTGTTGAGCTCCACGCGATTTTTAGAGTGTTGATTGGGTTTAAGCCCCAAAGCACAACCACATCGCTGTGCTCTAATACCACTGGGTACGTGGTTTGTTGCTCGTACACTTCGATAGAGCCCACAACGTGCGGCATGATGATCTGCGCAGCACCCGTTGAGTAGTCACCCAAGTGGCCTGAATAGCCACCCGCCATGCTCATGTAACGTTGCAGCAAGGTTTGTGCTTTGTGCAGCACGCCACTTGAACGCCAGCCGTAAGAGCCTGCAAACACAGAAGCCGGGCCATATTCTTTGCGAATTCGCATGTGCTGTTCGTGGATCAGCTTGTAAGCCTCATCCCAAGACACACGCACAAACTCATCACTACCGCGCACACCTTCTGGCGACGATGGGTTTGCCAAGTAGCCTTTACGTACCATTGGGTACTTCACACGCGCCTTGGTATGCACTTGGTCAGGCCCAGTAGTTTGTAGACTATTTGGTACAGTTTGTGGAAGAGCATTAGTAGTCGAAACCAACTTACCGTCTTGCACTTCACACAGCATTGGGCCCATGCGGCCCGCCGTTAGAATGCCTTTGCCGCGAGCATTAGAAGAAGCAACAGACATAGGTGCAAATGAAGTGAATGCCATTGCACCAGCCGCCATACCAGTGCCTTTTAGAAATCCGCGACGGGTCATATTAGTCATAATCTTATCCTTCTATTTATCGTTAGTGACCAACCACATCTTTCGCGTGGTGCTGGAAGAACTTGGTTAGAATTTCTAGGTTCTCGGCTGAAATATCAGTTCGATCACCCATACTTTTCGCTACCGGTCCCCATGCATTCACTGTGAAGTGATTTGAAGGAATTTTCGCGTGACAAGTTGCACAGTAAACGTTGTCCAACTCTTCTGCGTATGACCATACGGGTTCAAGCGTGTCTACAACTGGAGAATCAATAGCACCTGTTAGAGAAACCGCGCGCCATTCGTTGCCGTAAACATCTGCCTCAAATTCACCAGTTTCAAGCGCTTGTTGGCCTTGCTCTGTTAGCGTTGCTACGATGGCACGTTGACCTTCTCCCATGTAAAGCACTTGCTCTGCGCCTTTCATTTGGAATGCGTTCAACTTAACAGTGCGGTTGTCGCCTTCAGAGCTGATTACTTCCAACTTCGTCGTTGGGTTAATTTTACCCATCTCACCCATTGCGATTTCAGTCACAGGGTAAACGACTTTGGCACCAGGTGATGTTTTTGTGGTGAAGCTCATCAACGTTTCAAATGCCTTGCTGTCTAGCTCTGCTTCTGGTGCAAAGTGCGCCACACCTTTATGACAATCGATACACGTTTGATCGTTTGCTTTCGCGTAAGCGTGCATCTTCGCCGCATCACGTGATTGCTCAAACTCTTCCATTGCATCGAAATCATGACACGAACGACACGTCGCTGAATCATTTTCACGGAACTGAGCCCATACCGTTTCAGCCATATCTTTACGATGTGCTTCATATTTCTCTGGCGTGTCGATCTTACCTGTCACAAATTCATGGTAGATGTCTTTCGACGCGCGAATTTTGGTGATCAGGTAATCCATTGGTTCTTGAGGAATATGACAGTCAGAACATTCCGCGCGAATGCCTTTCGCATTACTGAAGTGCACTGAGCCTTGGTACTCTTTGTAAGGGGTTTCCATAGAGTGGCACGAGAGACAAAATTCAGTATCTGAGGTGTAATGCATTACTGCCGCACTCCCCCCCAAAGTTAACCAGCCCACACCAATGCCGGCAGCAACCAGCAGTGCAACATATCGTTTTTTTATTGACATAATTAGCAACACTTCCAAATAAAATGTAATTATAGGTCGCAAATTACTACTTTATGGGTAGTCCTCTCTTGATCCACATCATTTCCGTGTTGCTCTGTATGCCTCAAGTATGAAATTTTGTTATTTACATCTCAAAGATGAATATATGACAATAATCCATTACCTAGCCAACTATTCACCACATAAATCACTTTTATGAATGCAACTATTTGATTAAACAGATAAGAGGATGAGAGACTGAATCTCCACATTGATGCAGTAAGGACACGCATGTCAGTTTATATCGAGACGCACAGAAGCCAATTAAGACCCATCAAAGCCAGTGACTGGGAACTCTTTCAACGATTACTCTCCGAACAAGAGGTTATTGCGCTCTGTTTCGATCGTCCCAGCGAAACAGAAATAAGAGAAAAATTTGCTTCGCGATTATTACCATGGACCCCAAATAGCCAGCATTGGCTTTGCCTTGTAATACTCGATAAGCAATCTGAACAACCCATCGGCATCACTGGCTTTGCTATTGAAAACGGTAAGGCAGAGGTAGGTTACTTACTTTTGCCGGAATTTCATGGCCAACAGTTTGGAACAGAAACTCTTCAAGCGCTTCTATACTGGGCAACCTCGACACATAACATCAACCACTTTTCCGCGACGGTCACTGAAGGCAATATTGCGTCAGAACGTGTCCTGATAAAATGTGGTTTCGAACTCATTGAGGTCATTCCAGACGCATACCAAATTGGTGGCAAACCCTACGCCGATAAAATCTACTCACTACAAAAATAAGGACGTATTTTGAATAAAGTAGTCATCATTACCGGCGCAAGCCGAGGCATTGGAGCCGCAACGGCGAAAAAGCTGGCCGAGCAAGGCTATCGCGTTTGCGTTAATTACCGCACTCAGCAAGAGGCCGCCGACCAAGTTGTGGCAGAAATACAAGCAAACGGTGGCAAAGCGATTGCCATCGCCGCAGACGTAGCCGATGAGAAGCAAGTGCTCTCCTTGTTTGATGAAACAGAACGTGAATTTGGTGCAGTGACGCACTTGGTCAACAACGTTGGCATCCTATTTACTCAATCGCCTTTGTCAGAAATCAGCTTGGAACGCTTTCAGAAAGTAATGAACACCAATGTGAATAGCTGTTTTCTCTGCTGTCGAGAAGCGGCGAAGCGATTCAGTGCAGGCGGTGCAATTGTGAATGTCTCCTCTGGAGCGTCGCGCTCAGGCGCGCCATTTGAGTATGTCGATTACGCCACATCAAAAGGCGCGATGGATACCTTAACTAAAGGGCTCTCGCTAGAGTTGGCAGAGCGCAATATTCGCGTCAATGGCGTTCGACCTGGTTTCATTTACACTGATATGCATGCCGACGGCGGAGAACCAAACCGAGTAGATAGACTCAGCCCTCAAATTCCTCTTAAACGCGGTGGCACGGTAGAAGAAGTGGCAAATGCGATCGCTTGGCTATTAAGTGACGAAGCCTCTTATGTCACAGGATCATTTATCGATATTGCAGGGGGCAGATAGAATGCAAGTCCATATCCGACAAGCGATTCCCGATGATTTAGACGAAATTTTTCAGCTTAATTTTCAAATTAATTCACTGCATTTTGCAAATGCGCCAGAAGCCTTTGTTGCGCCTTCAGAAGCTGACCGCGAATTTCTTGCACAAGCACTAGAGAACAAAGAGCGACTCTTTTTGATTGCCGAACGCGAACAGCAAATTCTCGGCTTCTTAACCGCGATGATCACCCAAAACGACACCGTCAGTTTTCTGATCAAAGACCCAATTTGTCGCGTGGGAACAATTGTTGTCGATGAAGCGCAAAAGCAGCAAGGAATCGGCCGCCAACTGCTCCAAACCTGTGAGCAATGGGCGCGCGATGCCAATGCCACACAAGTTCGATTGGAAGTGATGGAATTCAATCAGCCAGCACAGCGCTTTTACGATAATCAAGGTTTTAAAACTAACTCACGCATTATGCTGAAACATTTGTAACGATAACGACAATTAAGCGCTTTTCACGACTAAACCCACCTAAATCGTATTTATCGATGCAATTTACCCCCTAATTTTAGAAAAAGACGATATGATGTGCGGATAAGGAGATTCGAACATGATTTATCTTTTCGATTGGGGGAACACCTTGATGGTAGATTTCCCTGAGGCACAAGGAAAAATGTGCGATTGGGAACACGTAGAAGCAGTTCCTCAAGCCAGAGAAACACTGGCAATACTTTCCCAAAATCATCCCATCTACATTGCGACCAGTGCATCTGATTCCAACATGGAAGAGGTTCAGCGTGCATTTGTTCGCGTCGACTTAGACCAATACTTAAATGGCTATTTTTGTTTTGCCAACCTCGGCATCGCTAAAAACCAACCTGAGTTTTATCTCGCCATCACAAAACAGTTAGGGGTTAACGTGAGTGGAATAACCATGGTTGGCGATTTACCTCACAAAGATATTTACCCTGCGATGAAAGCGGGCGTAAACACAATTTGGTTTAACCCAACGGGCGCTGATGCACCAGCCGAAGCCATTCCTAACCAAATTCGTTGTTTATCTGAGCTTATCCCCTAACCGTTACTAACCTGCACTAATCAAGGAAGATGAATGCAAATCAGATCCATCAAGGTGAGCGATATCGCGCGCTTCACCGCGCTGTGGAATCGAGTGTACTCCGAAGGGGAATTTTTGATTTCTCCTGCACCCGATAACGCAACGCTTCGCAGAATCCTGCAACGTGTGGAAAACGAGTCCATCCCTCAGTTTGTCGCGTTTGACCGCCAAAAACTTATCGGTAGTGTTGAAATCTACCCAGCTGAGATGTGCGGTTACGAAAGAGGGCAACGCCTTCGCGTCGGTATTCTTGGTATTCACATCGACAAAAACTACCGAGGCAAAGGATTGGGGCGGAAACTATTGGCAGTCGCGATCGCACGTGGTTGGGAATTTGGTTACGACCAAATCGCACTCTACGTATACACAACCAACACACCAGCGATTGCTTTGTATGAACGGTTTGGATTTGAACATCAGGGGGAACTTGGGGAAGTGACCTTGCCAAATGGTAAAGTCTTGATGAGTCAAAAAATGGTATTGTATAAAGCGCAAAGCCCTTCGAAAAACCCCGATTTGTAGAGTCACGATAACCGTTGTTCGCAACACTTATTCGGGATTAACACCCTTGCGTCACATGCCCTCGAACAATTGAATCGTTAGAGGCTTGATTCACGTAGTAGAAATAGCATGCTTCTTCTGCCAGTGTGTAACCTTGCGGCCAAATGTACACCACGCGATCAACACCCGATTTATCTAAGAACTGATAATCAGGAATAGCGACAAAATGAGCACTGTTTGGGTGCTGCTGACCGATGATGCAAAAATCACTGCCTTTGCACGGCACGTCAATTTTCGAATAACCTCTGGCTGGTAGATCGATTTCTAACAAAGCTCGAATACTATCGGCACTCGCTTCTGGCATGCCTTTGCGTGTTTTGACATGTCGGCCAATGTAGTGAACGTGCTCTTGGCTGTAAGCGTTATCAATCACTGATTGAGCATGAAAGAATTTGAGAGCCGTACCCAAAGAAGACTGAGAACTGTGCAGCATCGCAGCGTATGCTTGGCGATGAATATCGAGTAATACTGGTAAAGCAGCTAATGCGATGAAAGCCAAAGTGGTAAGCACTATGGTGATTTCCATCAGCGTAAATCCCTTTGATTTCACGTTTCTTATCTCAACTAGCCCAAGACAATAGCCCCACATCCATGTGAGACCGAGCCAATATATCGCCAATTTCTTACGATTAAAGGCTTAAGGGGTAAGAAGAGACAAACACCACTCAAACTTGAGAACAGCAGCCAAAGAGCAGTGTAACAAAACGACGCTATGTGTCAGATATTAGACGGTTTTTTACTCTCTAGTTACTGAGTAAAGGCACATTATTTCGCACCAGACCACGACGAACATTCGTGCACATTTTGCCAAAACGACGAATCTCATCGAACTGCGGAACAATGCCGCGCTCCATGGCTGACTCCCAATAAGTGACTTCTGAATCGACCATTTCCAACAATTTCTTCGGACAGCCAATGCACTGCCCTTCTGGTCCACATACAAACGTTTCTGGTTCATAAATTGGTAGTTCCGCTTTTACTTGCTCGATGATGCTACGCATGGCGGTCATTCGATCTGGCTTTACCTTCATCATTCTGCTCCACGGATTAAGATGAAGCAGATTGTACCCACTGGTACGAAAATGTCCCTACCCAATTTAGGTATATTCTGTTTGAATCGATTTCTTTATCGTCAGATCCGGCTTTTTAACCACCAAATACACCGCCGTAGCTGCCAGTACGAAACCAGAAATCCCCATCCAATCAAATGACTCTCCAAACGCGAGCCAAGCCTGAATCGCCGTCGTTGGCGGCACCAGGTAGAATACAGAAGCTACGCTCGATGCAGCACCGTTCTTAACCATGTACAACAGCAGTAGAATAGCTACACAAGAGAGCACGACGACCAACCACAACACAGTCAAAATAAACTCCAGTTCCCACTGCACTTGCATGGTTTCAAACTGCATCGCAACGGGCAGAAACATGACGAGAGCGGCCAAATATTGCACCGTCGCACCACCCACCATATCCACTTGTTGGCAATGTTTTTTCTGATAAAGCGTCCCTAGCGTGATACCAACCAAAGCCAACAAACACAAACCAATGGCCAACACTTTATGCTGCTCGGATTGCCACTCCATTTTGCCCATCAACACCATAGCGATACCGACAAAACCAAGAGCCAAACCCAACCATTGCGAGGGTTTAAATTCCTCACGAACAAACGCCACCAGCAAAGCCGCGGTTAAAATCGGTTGAATACCCACCAGCAACGAACTCAACCCAGCAGGCATACCCAAGGCGATAGCGAAATAAGTACCGCCCAGATAGAAACCGTGGATCAACGCACCAACTACACAGCTGTGCCAAAAATCTTTTCCTGTCGGCAACCTTCTACGCAATACCGCCACAAGAACCAAAAACAATAAGACATTGAATGCCATACGGATAGAAAGTAGTGTCGCTGGCTCGGCATATTGCAAACCAAAACGCGCACCAACGAATCCAGAAGCCCAAAGGATGACAAATACAAAAGGGATGGCTCGGATTAACATGATCGCCTCACTCACGCTTGTTTTATGTTTTGAGATACTGCTAATGTAATTAGGTACAGTGTTTTCAAAAAGTGACAGATGGAAGTGTTTTTATGGGTACAGATTTATTGGGAAGCGGTGAAGGGAATAAGTACCTCGTGGTGGAAAAACACCTCAAACAAGCCATCAATGGTGGCGTTTATCAGGCGGATGATCGACTGCCCTCCATTCGCTCGTTGAGCCAAGAATTAAACGTCAGTAAAAATACCGTGATTCGTGCGTATCAAGAGCTGGAAGCACAAAACTTGGTTTACTCGGTTCCCAAATCGGGTTATCGAGTTAAAGTCGCCTTGCCGACCTCTCGCTCAATTCCGGATCCGACTCGCGTGGATTTGCTCTCGATCTGCAAAGAAATCCTCACGTACCCTGAATACCAAGAGCGTTTGCCTACCGGTTCTGCCCACCCAAACATTGACTCCCCCGCGATCAAAAGCTTGTACGCCGAGATCGGCCGCCACAGCCGCCAGCAAACGCATGTACCGAGCCATTACCAATTACCACCCGGTGATCACCTCTTAATCAAACAACTAGCGAAAATCACACAAGATTTGGGCACGCCAGCCAAGTTGGATGAGATCATGGTGACGCACGGCGCGCAACAAGCCATTAGCCTAGCGCTGCGCGCAACGACACAAAAAGGCGATATCGTCGCGGTGGAGTCCCCTTGCTATTTTGGCAACTTATTGATGCTAGAATCACTCGGCCTCAAAGTGGTGGAAATTCCGAGTTGCCCACGCGACGGTATGTGCCCCGAAGCCTTAGCAAAAGCAATGGCGACATGGGACATAAAAGCGATAATCGTAACGCCAAACTTCACCAACCCTACTGGTGCCATGATGCCGCTAGAAAAGCGCCAGCGATTGCTCTTGGCATCTGGCAATATTCCTATTATCGAAGACGATGTGTTTGGCGGGTTAAGCTATGACAAGCCGTTACCAAGCTTGAGATTGCTCGATGACAAGCAACGCGTAATTTACGTGAATTCGTTATCCAAAACGCTCGATTCGCGTTTGAGAATTGGTTGGATGTTGGCGGGGCGATATCGAGATCAGATTGAGCAATATCTACTGTGTGAGAACATGGGCAGTTTGAACCTGATGCAATCCGCCGTGGCAACGTTTCTAACGTCAGGCAAGTATCGAACGCATACTGCGCGAATGGGTCGGGTTTATCAAAACAACATGCGCCGATTTATCCAGATGCTTCATCAATACTTGGATGAATACGAACCTCTAAAAAATCGATACCAGATCAACGCCGTGCAAGGTTCGTTCTTGCTTTGGTTGCGACTGCCCGAAGACACGGACAGCTATGCGTTGTATCAAGCATGCAATAAGCACAGAATCAGCCTACTTCCCGGCACCGTATTTGGCACTCAAGGGCAATATCGGCATTGCGTACGCCTCAGCGTGGCAAACTTTGGTCATGAAACCGATTGGAGTCACGCGATGCAAACACTGGCAAAATTGATAGCAAAGCATGCCTGTTAACTCGCTCTTACTAAATGAACTTATGCCGACACACGCAAACAGGTAACAACAAAAAACTCCACGCAAAGGTGGAGTTTTTCATATCGTCATCGCTTTCAGTGCGACTTAATTTGCCACATTCTCGCGACGTTTTCGGCTAAATTGGCAACGTTGACGTCGGCCTCTTTCATGGCCTCAGGTAAGCTCATCGCCCTTGGTACACAAGCAAACACCGCATCAATGCCGCACTCATAAACCGCCTGATAGTTGTCGCCCACACAGCCTGCTAATGCAATGACTGGTAAATTACACTGCTTGGCGACCTGAGCAACGCCCATCGGCGTTTTGCCATGTGCGGTTTGATGATCGATTCGACCCTCGCCTGTAAATACGATATCCGCATCCGCAACATGCTGAGCAAGTTTGACCGTTTCAAGCACAATCTCAATTCCCGGTTGCAAACGTGCTGGCGTGTACCCGAGCAAGGCCGCGCCCATACCACCAGCAGCACCCGCCCCTTCACGAGTCAGTACATGCTTACCCGTCGCTTGTT
>NZ_JADDYG010000372.1:22852-26291 GCF_015163535.1 Vibrio sp. OPT46
TTTCGCAAGTTGCTAAACGAGGGTCAAGACCAGAAATATCGATGGACGCAAGCGCCGCTAACCCGCCTCCATTTGGGGTAATTGCATGACCAGATTCATCAAGAAACGCCACCCCCAACGCGGTCAACATGCCCACGCCACCATCATTGGTAGCGCTGCCGCCCAAACCAATGATTAAGCGTTGAATACCTCTATCTAGCGCGTGTTTGATCAGCTGTCCAGTACCAATGCTGCTGGTCAGTTTTGGGTCGCGAGCATCACTCGGCACAAGGTGCAGACCACTGGCCTCCGCCATTTCAATAACCGCGGTTTCGCCGTCGCCGAGGATGCCATAAAACGCTTCAACATCATTCCCTAATGGCGCGGTCACCGTTGTGAAGACTTGTTCGCCTTGAGTTGCATCTATCAAAGATTGAACCGTGCCTTCGCCACCGTCTGCGACCGGAACCGTAACAAACTCAGCATCATGCCATACGCGAGCAAGACCTGTTTTGATCGCCTCGCTCACTTGTTTGGCGGTTAAGCTTTCTTTAAATGAATCAGGTGCAATTACCACTTTCATACGTATTTCCAGAGACTTATAAGAGAACGAGGCTCAAAATGTACACCAATGCCATTGCCGTGACACCTTGAACGAGCGTAGCCATGGTTTGCGCGCGGTACGCTAGGCCCACCGACATTCGACTAAACTGCGAAACTACCCAGAAGAAACTGTCGTTTGCATGAGAAACCGTCATCGCACCTGCACCGATCGCCATCACCGTTAATACGCGGCCCATTTCTGAATCGAGCCCCAATTGCGTGAGCATAGGCGCAACCAAAGCCGATGTGGTCACCAATGCAACCGTTGATGATCCTTGCGCCGACTTTAGCGCAGCCGCAACGATAAATGGCATGAAAATACCCACACCCAGCGCCGATAGCGTTGTACCTAAGTATTCACCTAGCGGCGTGGCTTTTAATACCGCGCCAAATGCGCCACCCGCACCGGTAATCAAAAGAATAGGCGCAGCAGCCGTAATACCTTGGCTGATTCGCTCGCCAAATTCTTCAATCTTGTTGTCTGATTTGAGTAGGCGAACAGAAAGGAACAGGCCAATCACTAATGCCGTTAGTGGCTGTCCTAAGAAAGTCAGAACATCAAACACAAAACCTTCGCCCAGCGGTAGGCTTGGGAATTTCGCGATAGAGCCAAAACAGATCAATAAGATAGGAACAAAAATAGGAGCGAATGCTTGGTTCGCCGTTGGCAATTTGCCGTAAGACGCTTTGAGTGCTTGCCAGTCTTGCTGAATTTCTTCTACGGCTTCAATGCCATCTGGTTCAACATGTTGGAATCGGTTCGCCCACAACATACCCGCTAACGCCGCAACCGCTGCAACAAACACACCCACACCAATCACTAAACCAAGGTTAGATTCCAGGCCTAAGTTACCCGCAGCGGCAATCGGGCCAGGAGTTGGCGGCACAAACGTGTGCGTTGCGTATAAGCCAGTTGCCAACGCCACACTCATCGCAACGCTTGAGGTTTTTAAACGCTTCGCGAGTGATTCTTTGAGCGAGTTCAGAATGACAAAGCCTGAATCACAAAATACCGGAACAGAAACGATGTAACCTATGATGCTCATAGTCAATGTTGGGAAACGCTCACCCAACACTTTGATGACCGTATCGGCCATGGTGATCGCCGCACCACTTTTTTCCAAAATAACACCGATGATGGTACCTAAAACGATAACCAAACCAATGTAACCAAGGATGCCGCCAAAGCCAGAAGCAATGGTTTTGGCAATGCTATCTGCCGGTAAGCCGTAAGCAAATGCCGCAAGGAACGCCGCGATGATCAGCGCTAAAAAGGGATGTAATTTGAATTTGGTGGTCGTGAGCACAATAAATGCGATCACCCCGAGCAGGATTAATATAAGGTTCATGATAACTCCATTTATTCTTATTTTGCTGAGCGAGTCCGTGTTGGCTCACTCAACATGTAGGGACGCATGAATTATTAATCGTTTGCTTTCGAATTCCTTTAGGCGGAGTGACAAATGATGTGGTCAAAAAATAACGCGTATTGTGCAAATGCACAACATCACGACATTTTTGAGAGCCGAGTCGCAATATAAAGCTCCGCTAACCCCACAAAATTGGTGGTTGGTAGCCCTGTTATCTCGGTGATTTTCTCTAACCGATAGCGCAGAGTGTTCCGGTGAATAAACAGCATTTTAGAGCATTCTGTTACATTGCCATTGCATTCAAACAGTGCATCTAGGGTTTTCAATAATTGCCCAGATTTGTCTTTCTCTTTCAACCGTTTCACACCATCAATAATTTGTTCACCTTGCCAAATATCCGCCAACGGCGCTAACAAAACAGGCAAACGAAGTTCATCGAACAGGTACTTACGTTTCTCTGGGTAGAACTGCTTGCCAATAGCTAATACCTGCTTCGCACTTTGGTATGACAACGCGACATCTTTAGGCTCATTAAACAGCTGCCCTAGCGCAATGTGAAACGTATGCGAATCGTGATCGCTTAAACGCGACATCAACTTATCAATGCGCTCACTTTCAACTTGGCTATCCCACTGCTTGGCGGAATGACACGGTTTCAACACCACAATTTCATTCACTGAGACAATCGCAACTAGGTTGTTACGCTCTGGGTATTCAAGCAGCTCAACAATATTGCGCACACTCTTCATGCTTTTCGAGGCCGACGGCGTCGAGACTTCAATCACCGTTGCCACCCGTGGTTGAGTAACATCGATAGAAAGACGCATCGCCCAATCTTTCAGCTCTTCATCGGTCAATTTGCCATTGATCCAAGCCAGAATAAACTCTTCACGATGACGTCTGTCCCACTGAAATTTTTCCACCAGCGCAGCTTGCTCGATTGTTAGTTCAGCGGTCATTTTAACCAGTTTTGCAAAATCTCGGATTTTCTCCGGCTCTCCTGTGACGCCAACAATACCGACCACGTCGCCATGTAATTTCAACAACATATTGATACCGGGTTTGACACCCTGCAACGTCAAACATTGCTGCTCATTAAGCTCTAGCGAATCGCCATGATTCAGCGCCAGTACCGCGCCATCATGCACTTGCCCAACACGTTTAGAGTCGCCACTGCCAATGATTATACCTGCCGAGTTCATCACATTCACATTGTGACCAATGATGGACATGGTTCGATCAACAATTTGTTGTGCTAAAGCGTGGTCGAGAATCACCATTTCGAGTTTCCAAATTGACCGTTTAATCACTCAATAAATCACAAATGGCAAACTATCGCGATGCTGCGGTTCTAAATAACGGAAGCAGCTCAAAGCATTATCCAATTAACCACACTTAAAAAGAGTATTAAACCTTCATTTTTAGCAGAGGGTTATATACTTAGAACAAAGGTTACCAATGCATTCTTCACTGTGCATTGATGCCAC
>NZ_JADDYG010000372.1:26301-28758 GCF_015163535.1 Vibrio sp. OPT46
CTCTAAATAACGGAAGCAGCTCAAAGCATTATCCAATTACCCACACTTAAAAAGAGTATTAAACCTTCATTTTTAGCAGAGGGTTATATACTTAGAACAAAGGTTACCAATGCATTCTTCACTGTGCATTGATGCCACTCGTCTACCTACAGAGGAGAGATCAACATGGAGTTACGGAATAAATCGGGGGAAGTTGCAAATATTGCTGATAACCTCACTTTGAAGGAAATCACAGAAATGGGCTACACCGTAGATTTATGCGATGAAGCATTTGCTCCTGGAGAGCATTGGAAAGCGGAAGGTAAAACGCAAGGTATGGGCGAGTATCCAGAGGAGTAAACGTCCTGACGAGCCAGCGCACAAAAGCGTTCCACAAACAGAAAAACCGAGCGACTTAACGCTCGGTTTTTTACTTTTGAACTTCTTGAATAAACAAGCTCATCTCTTCTAGATAATTGCCGTTTGAGCATCCCCAGTCGGTGACCTCAATCAACTCAGTAACTAACTGTCCAGACTCATCATCTTGCACTCTCTGCACAAACGCTTCAAAATGTTCCAGTTGCGCCTGACTCTTAACGCCATGCACGGCATATTCTACAAGCAAGCCGTTGTACGTCTGCCAGCGCTGATCGCCCGCAACATCATTGCTTAAAATCACAGAACACTTTTGTTGAATGCTTTCAACCGCATCATTTCTTGGTGGCGCGACTGTGGAACATCCAACTAAAATCGTACCTACCGCCAATAACGTAACTTTTGTCTTATTTATCATATCGTTTCCAACTGTATCGCCACGATATGGAAATCTTATTACACCTGATAAGGATCATCGATAGCGCACCGCAGATTAATTACTTAATAAACTGTAAACTCCATACCAGTCTTAACACTGCAAGCTCATAACTCCTATTAACTCACCCAAATGTAAACAAATAGTAAAATCACCTTTACGCGATGCAAAATCGACAAATGAGATTAGCGTTCCTTTCTCGCGACCAAGCGTGCAATAATCAACTGTCTACATAACGAAACCATTTGAAGGATCAAAATGACCGCAACGGATTACCTCAACGACCTCAATCAACGTTACCTTGCGATTCACCGCACCAAAGAAGATTTCTTTTGGGAAACTTACATGGGGATCAGCGATGACCATGATGGCTCGACGCAAGCACAAACGGCATGGACAAGCTTTTTAAGCAACGCCGAGCAAATTACTGACATCAAACAACAGATTGAAGCCGCGGACTCAATTACCGACCCACAAGAGAAACAACAAACCATTACGGGTCTATCTGGTTGGCTGGCGATGTTTGAATCTCACGCTATCGAGGGCGAAAAAGCACAAGCGTTGAAAAATCAGCTCATTGCCTTTGAAGCTGAGCTCTTCGAGAAAAAACAGAACCACGTACAAACATTTACCGATGAGAACGGCGAGCAAGTAGAAGGTTCACTTCCAGTATTAAGCTCAACCATTCGCACCAGCAATCATGAAGAAGTTCGCCAATCGGCTCATCAAGCGTTGCTGAACCTTGAACAATGGCTACTGCAAAACGGCTTTATTGAACTGATCAAACTGCGCAACCAGTTCGCTCGCTCACTGGGTTATGCGACTTTCTTTGATTACTCCGTGCAAAAAACGGAAAACATGAGCACTGAGCAGCTATTCGAGATTTTGGAAGATTTCGAACAACGCACGCGAGATGCGCACCTCAACAGCTTAGAAAACTTGGCGAAAGAGAAAGGCGCAAGCGCACTCACCGGCTTCAACTTTGTTTACTCGTTCGCGGGTGACGTCATGCGTGACCTTGACCCATACGTGCCGTTCTCTAAATCTCTGAGACGCTGGGTAGAATCGTTTGGTCGTCTGAATATTGATTACTCTGGCGCGACGCTAACGCTGGATTTGTTAGACCGCAAAGGTAAGTACCCGAACGGGTTCTGCCACGGCCCTATCCCTTCATTCTACAATCAAGGCGAATGGGTCGCAGCACAGGTGAACTTCACCAGCAATGCCAAACCAGACCAAGTGGGCAGCGGCTACGATGGCATAAACACGCTGTTCCACGAAGGTGGTCACGCAGCACACTTTGCGAACGTAAAAATGAACGCGCCTTGTTTTTCGCAGGAGTTTGCGCCGACGTCGATGGCTTATGCAGAAACTCAGTCGATGTTCTGTGACAGCCTGTTAACCGATGCCGATTGGCTAAAACAGTACGCACTGGATGATGAAGGGAATTCGGTTCCTAATGAGATCATTCAAGCGATGATCAACAGTCGTCAGCCATTCAAAGCTTATGAAGAACGTAGCATCTTGGTTGTGCCATATTTTGAGCGCGCGTTGTATCAATTGAGCGATGACGAGTTAACGCCAGAGCGCATCACTAAGCTCGCTCGCGATTGTGAAAAACAGATCCTTGGTTTGGAATGCAGCCCTCGCCCACTGATGGCGATTCC
>NZ_JADDYG010000372.1:28816-39361 GCF_015163535.1 Vibrio sp. OPT46
ACATTTGCTATCCGACGAAGCAGCTTGTGCGTATCAAGGTTATCTACTCGCGCACATGGCGGTGTATCAGACCCGTGCATACTTCCTTGAGAAGTTTGGTTACCTGACGGATAACCCAGAAATTGGCCCACTGCTGGCAAAACACTACTGGCACGCAGGCAATCACTTGTCGCACAACGAAACCATTGTCAGCCTGACTGGCGAAGGCTTCAATGCCAAATACCTTGCAGACGTGTGTAACCTGTCGCCAGAACAGGCATGGGAAGTGCAGCAGAAGAAAATCGACTCACTTGCGACGCGAGAGCGAGCATCAGTCGCTTCACTGAACGCCGCGATTAAAGTCGTCGACGGCAGTAAAGAGCTGGCAAGCAACACCATCTCTGACGAACAAATGTGTGACGATTTTGAACGTTACATCGTAGAGACTTACGGTCGATAACACGCAGAAAGCCAGGAGCTCGCCTTCTGGCTTTTTATTCTTTAGCTAATGCAATAGGAAGGAAGATCCATGTACCAAGAAGTCATCAAATTTTGGTTCGAGGAGCTATCGCCCCAAAATTGGTTTGAAAACAACCCAGAACTGGACAAGCGTATTGCATCGCGATTTGCCTCGGTATTAGAACAAGCCGCTCGTTGTGAACTGTTTAATTGGCGTAACAGCGCACAAGGACGATTGGCCGAAATCATCGTCCTCGACCAGTTTTCACGTAATGTGTATCGCAACACCCCAAAAGCGTTTGCACAAGACCCACTCGCATTAGCATTGGCTCAAGAGGCAATTCGGTTAGGTCACGACAAAGAATTAGCGCCTGAGCAGCTAAGTTTTTTGTACATGCCATTTATGCATAGCGAATCTCGCCTCATTCATGTCGAAGCTGAAAAATTGTTTCGCGCATCAGGGCTTGAAAATAACTACGATTTTGAGCTAAAACACAAAGCCATCATCGACCAGTTTGGGCGCTATCCTCATCGCAATGCGATACTGGGAAGAAAGAGCACTCCCGAAGAGTTAGCGTTTTTGCAACAACCTGGGTCAAGTTTCTAAATAACAATGAATAATGAGTTAACCATGAGAGACCACGCAGTATGCTGGCCATGCTTGCTAAAACTAGACGGCGACGATGAGCTGATCTACACGCATTCCCAGTCCGACTTAGACTCTGAATGCGAAGCCCTCATTTTTGGGCAAGATGATTACGTTATTGACTCAAATGGCAACACGTTCGAATTGAAAAACAATGGTTCGAACACCACTCTTTTACACCCAAAAGAACGAACGCTGTCCGTAGAAGAGGTTACGTCATTAATCCAATCGCATGAATTCAGCCTCGCGCAACGGTGCATTATCAAGATTCATTTCACCTCGGTGAGGCAAGCTGTTGAGGCCTTAGCTCACTAAATCAATCCCAATACGCACATCATTAAATAAAATTATCATTTTTATAATTTATGATAATTTCATGTAATCAATATCACGCCATATACTCTCCCACATCGAAACAAGACAACGTTCAAACACACATGTTGGGAGCAAACAAATGAAAATGAATCATGTCGGTATTATGGTCGGAGATATGGACAAAGCGGTTGAGTTTTACACGCAAGCGCTAGGTCTAAAAGTCGTTATGGGCAACACGAAAGTGATTGAAGAACGCGAAACGGCAATTGGCAGAATGTGTATTGCGGTCTTTGGGGAAGGCTTTAAAGGCTTCAACATTGCGCACCTTGTGACAAGTGATGGCATCGGCCTTGAGTTATTCGAAATGAAAGAGCGTCAAGAGCGCCATGAAGTGGATTTTTCTCGCATCGGTATCTTCCATTTCTGTTTGCAGACAAACGATTTTGAAGGTGCTATCAAACGCACCGAAGCACTAGGTGGCAAAGTTCGCATGGACATCATGCGTTACCACCCAGAAGACGATAATAAGCCTGCGAAAATGGTTTACCTAGAAGACCCATTCGGTAACCTATTCGAGCTTTACTCACACTCTTACGAAGAAACTTACGCTTCTGATTACGAGTAATAGCCCCATCCATATACCAAAAGGCTAGCAATACGCTAGCCTTTTTTGTTTGCTTTAAGTTGCAGTGTTTCTGCACTCGCTCTAGCAAAAAAACGTCTGGAATTTGATCATTTCTCTCACCACTTTTAAGGTCACTTTATACTTACCTCAACACAATGCAAAAAGGAGTGAAGCATGCCCACCAAAAATCCAATCGCCATCAAAGCGCTTGATCATGTTGTTTTAAGGACCTGTAACCTCGATGCTATGTTGCATTTCTATCGAGACATTTTGGGCTGCCCTGTCGAGCGCCAAGTAACGGAACTTGGTTTAACTCAACTTAGGGCAGGTAACGCATTGATTGATGTAGTGACGGTAGACAGCGAATTGGGTCAACTCGGCGGAAAGCCACCAGTTCAAAATGGTCGTAATATTGATCATTTTTGCCTGCAATTGGCGCCTTTTTCCGAGGATGAATTACTGGAATATCTGCGTTCGAACGGCATTGAAACCGAAGAGTTTGCGAAACGCTACGGCGCACAAGGATTCGGTCGCTCACTCTATATTCATGATCCGGAAGGAAATATCGTCGAGTTAAAACCTCAAGTGATTGATGAGTAAGCGAGTAAAAAAACCTTGTTATATTCTGAAAATAACAAGGTTAACTTCTAAAATAATTATTGAAGTAAGAACATATTATTAAGTCAAAATTCTAGCTGGCTCACCTGTTTCTTTTTCTCGCCACCATTGTTTATTTATCTGTTTTTTATGAACGAAAAAACTCTCCCCCGGCATTGGCGTCAGCAGCGTTATATGTTCTTTTTGACAATGGGCAAGCAAATCTAAAATCGGTTCGTCCCAGCGGTGAGTAAACAGCTCGTATGTAGCCCAATGTACTGGCAACAGTTTTTTCGCATTTAAATCGCGAAACGCTTGCACGGTATGATGAGCCTGCATGTGCCCCCAGTTTTCGACCGGATAACCTTGGCCTTTCACATCGGCAGCCACTTCCAAACAGGCAATGTCGATTGGTCCACATCGCTGTGCTATCTCGGAAAAATGCGAATCGTAAGCTGAATCGCCACTAAAATAGAGCGTCTCTTCTTTTCCTTTGATGACCCAAGAAGCCCACAGGGTCGCGTTTTTATCGAAATAAGTACGACCCGAATTATGGTTAGCAGGCGTACAAATCAGTTCGATTCCGGCATAGTGCACGCTATCCCACCAATCGAATTCCACGATGTTGTCTGCGCAAACGCCCCACTTTATCAGATGCTTGCCAACCCCTAAGGGCACATAAAACGTCACGGATTTATCAGCGTAGAAACGTATGGTCGATGCTTCTAAATGGTCGTAATGATCGTGCGAAATCACGATAATTTCAGGAATCGGCAAACAATCTCTGGCGTAGGTATTGGGAATATTGCGTTCAAACCACGCTTTTGCGACGAACGGAGAAGCGTAATCAAATACCGGATCAGTCAGAATTCGAATGCCATCGACCTCCACCAGCATGGTGGAATGGCCCAGCCAAGTAACGCGCATCGATTCACTTCGCTGCGCAAACTGCGTAGGTTGAATTGGGAAATGTGGCAGATGTTCGTTAGGACTCAATGGCGTTCTACCACCAAGATAGCTCCAACACACCTGCCAGAATGATTGCGGGCTAGGGACATTTGGCATCTCGTTTTTAACTCGGCCGTTTTCAAATTGAGGCGAGTGGTGAACACGGTGCGCCAACTGCGCATCGTAGGTTTGAGGGGAAATCAGTGAACTTGGCTTTTGTGTCTTTTGTTCACTTGTTAGGTATGTGCGCTTAAGTATCGTCTCAGACATATCGTAGTTTTGTCTCGCTTGTGAACGCTCAACAGTAGGTTTATTAAAACGTGCGTGTATGTCTATTTCGTGACCAAAATGAGGTGTAAGATGAAGATTCAGTTTCAATCAAACGTCTTCTATTTAAGGATACGGTTCTCAAACCTTCTGAATACTGCGTCGGTTTGAAAGGAGAAAACTATGGTGACTTGCAGCCAATACGATTTTATTGAAATCGCCTGTATGTTTAAGCTCCCTATCGAGATCACACTAAAAAATGGTGAAACTCATCAGGGCAACGCGTTCGACACAGGCTACGACATGCAGCGACAAGAGTGCTTGTTTTTAGATATGGATGGTGAGCACACCGCTTTCCCGACTGAACAATTAGTCGCAATGCGCGCGCTCAAAACCAATCCGCATTTTGACGAAGTGACGTTTGAGTAAACGTCCTTCTTTCACTGGCACTGTCCAATAAAAAACGCCTCTCAAGCTGACACAACTTGAGAGGCGTTCTCTTACACTATTCACCGGAACTTCATGTTATTCACGCGACCGAATGAAAACCAGCATCGGCATCATGATCACGAACATCACTCCCACAAGCTGGAAGGTGTGCACAAACGCGACCATTTGCGATTGCTGCTGCAACATCTGTTGGTATTGGTCTAACGCAACCGGGTCGGTAATAGAAAGCCCCTGATTGGCCGCCCAGTCATGCAAGTTAGGATTATAAGGATTAATACCCTCTCCCAGTGCATGCCATTGCTGCTGACTATCACGATATTGGAACGTGGTGGCGATAGAAATACCAAACGAGCTACCAATGGTACGGAACAGATTGTAAATACTCGCCGCCGCAACAGATTGCTCTTTCGGAATCGTTAAATACGCCAAGGTGGATAGCGTCGAGAAGGTTAAACCAAGCCCCATCCCCTGAATCATACTCGGCATCACAATCCAAAATGTATCGATCTGCAGTGAGTATTGCGTCATCAAATAACTACCAATCCCGATGCAGCTTAAGCCAAAGACTATTTTGATTCTGGGATCGAATTGCGGATTGAGCTTAATCACCAAAATCAACATCGCCGCTGACGCCAACCCACGCGGTGCCATTAATAAACCAGTGGTTGAGACCGGATAATCCAGCAAGCTTTCCAACAGCATTGGTTGTTGAGTCGTCAGACCAAACATCGCCATCGACACCACGGCAATCATCAATGACGAGACCATAAGGTTTCGGTCTTTCAGTAGCCACAATGGCGCTATTGGACTTTTGGTTTTCCAACTGCGATAGATCCACATCACCAATCCCATGACTGCGAGCAATATCGCGGTCTGAATCATACGTGAGTCGAGCCAGTCATCTTCATTCCCTTTATCCAACACAAACTGCAACGCGCCCACACCTAACGCCATGTAACCGATGATCCACCAGTCAAAGTTAGGTTTGGATTTGTTGTCGATATGGATATAGCGATAAATCAAAGAGGTACAGATCAAACCGAATGGCAAGTTGATGTAAAAAATCCAGCGCCAGTTAATGTTGTCGGTGATCACACCACCTACAACTGGGCCCAAAATAGGACCAAGCAAAATGCCGATGGAGAAAATCGCCATCGCTTTGCCTTTTTGCTCATACGGATAGATCTGCACTAACGTCGACTGCGCCAATGGAATCACCGACGCGCCGAAAGCGCCTTGGATAATGCGAAATAGCACCATCTCTTCAAGAGACTGTGCTTGCCCACAAAGCGCACTGGCAATCACAAAACCGATCACAGCAACCAACATGACTTTGCGTTCACCAAAACGCGACACCCAGAAACTGGTCATCGGAATGAAGATCGCTTCCGCCATGCTGTAACCCGTCAACACCCACGTAATTTGGTCTGCCGTTGCGCCCAACGCGCCCATCATGTGCGATAGCGACACGTTCGCAACGGTCATATCGATTAACACCATGATGGCAGAAAGCATCACGGCGACGGTGGCAATCCCCCGTTTGTCTGCCGTAATTTGATGGCTCATTGCACGCTACTTTGCAAATCAATGGTGACTTCTGAGCTCGCACCCACGCGAAGTTGCGGCGCATCGGCCGGTACTTCTAATGCCAAACGTACAGGGAAACGCTGTTTGATTTTAACCCAGTTACCCGTTGCGTTTTCTGGTGGCATCAAGGAGAACGATGTACCACTCGCAGGCGATAGTTGTTCTACCGTTGCTTTCCACACCACGTCTGGGTACATATCAATCACCACATCCGCATGCATGCCAGGTTTAATATGAGTAAGATCGGTTTCTTTAAAGTTCGCGCGTACCCAATAGCTGTCTTTTAAAATCACAGGGAACAACGTTTGACCCACGCTAACGACCGAGCCTACGTGCGTATTGATCTCACCGGCAATGCCATCCACTGGTGACGTAATGTCGGTGTAGCTCAAGTTCAGCTCTGCTTGCGCTAACTGTGCTCCCGCTTGTTGAACAACCGCAGCCTCTGCGCCTTCTTCACCACGGTTCGCAATGGCTTTTTCTACCGTCGCGCGCGCTTGCTCCAGGCTCGCTTGGGCATTGGCTAGTTTGTTTTTTGCCGTATCTAAATCTTGGTCCGACGCCAGTTTGCGTTTCACCAAGGAATCCGTACGTTTGTACTCCACTTGCGCTTCTGTCAGGTTAGAGCGCGCCGCATCTAAGCCCGCAACGGCTTCAGTTACCTGCTTATCGGCAACGTCATGTTGCTGGACCGCCAATTGGTATGCCGCTTTTGCTTGCTTCACTGCCAACAAATATGGGCGTGAATCTATCTTCAGCAGTAGGTCACCTTTGTTAACGGATTGGAAATCTTTAACATCCACAGAAACCACTTGGCCTTTTACCTGAGGCGCTACCGACAAAATTTTTGCCCTAACGTAGGCATCTTCCGTGCTTGGATGACTGTCAGAATACTGCCAAGACCAATACATCGCACTAAATGCAATAACACAGAGAGTGAAGAAAAGAGTTTTTACCAACTTAGATCTGGAGGAAGAATGCTTTGCGATGTCGTCGCTCATTTATATTGTCCACTTGTTCAATTATGTGATCAGTGTAGGACTTTTCGATCTTCCGACAATAAAATGATCTGCAAGGTAAAGATCCAATTTTGCATGTTGCTAAGTGGAGTAAATGATGTGCAATCAAAACGAGGATAAAAAAGAGGGGCAGTCCCCGTAACCACCCCCAAAGTCATGCCAATAATAGTAATGTGCGTGTAACTACTGGTTTTTCTTAGAACTTGTAACCGCCGCTGATCATAAATACCCAAGGGTTAATTTTGACGTCGGTTTTTTGCTTCACTCCACTTGCTTTATAAGTTGCTTCTGTCTCAATGTTTGCGTACCACGCAGCGGCGTTGAGGAACCATTGATCGTTGATCATATAATCCACACCAATATTCGCTGCTAGACCGAATGAATCATCTAATTTCAAATCTGACAGGTCAGCGCCTTTACCCGTACTATTGAAATCTTCATCAAAGAATATGGTGTAGTTCAGACCTGCACCAACGTATGGACGGAACTTACTTTGAGACTCGCCAAAATAGTACTGCACCATTAGCGTTGGTGGTAAATGTTTGGTTTTCGCGATATCACTACCAACCAAATCTGTCGAAATGTCGTGGCTGAATGGTGTTGCTGCTAGAAGCTCTAAACTGATGTTGTCTGTGAACATGTAGCCAAACGTCAAACCAAGCTGCGTATTTGAGTCAACTTCTAACTCTTCTTGAGAACCAAGAATCTTATCACTGCTGTCATTTGGAACGACAGACGCCGCACCAACACGAAGAACGAAGTCACCTTGTTTATGAGCGAAAACACTTGGTGACACGAGTGCAGCAACCACTGCTAGACTGCAGATTGTTTTTTTCATTTTTATTTCCTTTCGTAGGGCTTCGTTATGTCGTACCCAAAGGGGTGCCTACTAACTGATCTGAGATTTCAAGTAAACTCAGCGCCTTGAAGCACACGGGTATCTATATCTTTTTGAGCTGTGCGCAATCTAGCACATAGAAACCCTACTATTTTGATGGAAATCAATTTGTGAAAAATATAGGTTTTTTGTATAGAGAAACGCCATACCGATCAACAAATTATGCAAATCGGATACAATTCTGTAATGCAAACTGTGCGTGTGAGAAGCTATGCATGCTCAAAAACACGAATCCTCTCGCTAAGGTCCGTAGCCAGCAAAAACTTTTTTCTTCCTCTACGTCTTCTATTTTCAAAAAACAACCCACTTAAAACGCTCGTTTGACCCCTTAAAATCGCGATTTGAGGGGTTTGTAAAACACTGAAATACAAGAAGTTATTTTTCTGGAAAATCAGTCACTTGGAGTGCTAGTCTGCTCGCAGCTAAGGAGAAGACATGTTAAAAACCGATCTCATTTTTGAACGAGAAAACTTTTCTCATCACGATTTTCAGAATGCTACCTTTAAAAACTGCCACTTTTATATGTGCTGTTTCGACCATGCCGATCTGCGCGATGCTAAGTTCATCGACTGTCGCTTTATCGAATCCAAAGCGCTAGAAGGGTGTAGTTTTCGCTTCGCGAACTTAAAAGACGCTAGCTTTACGAACTGCATGTTGGCGATGAGCCTGTTTAACGGCGCAAATTGTATGGGCTTGGAGCTGCGTAAGTGCGATCTCAAAGGGGCAAACTTCCAAGGTGCGAACTTTGCTAATCGCGTCAGCAATACCATGTTTTTCTGTTCTGCTTTTATTACTGGCTGCAACCTCACCTACTGTAACTTCGAACGAGTGTTACTAGAAAAATGTGACCTCTTTGAAAACCGTTGGAACGGTGCGAACCTCGCAGGGGCAACTCTCAAAGGCTCGGATTTATCTCGCTGCGAATTCTCGCCAGAACAATGGGGAACCTTTAACGTTGAGCAGTGTGATCTGACTCATGTCGAACTAGACGGGCTAGATGTTCGCCGCGTTTCTCTGTTTGGTGTTAAAATTTGTGATTGGCAACAAGAGCAATTGCTTGCGCCTTTTGGACTGATCATTCTCTAAGGAAAGGCCATGAACCTGTTTAAAGACTTACCGAATAACCTCGACGAGGAAGTGTTCGAAGACCTGCTGACCCACAAAAACCTGCGTATAGAACGCATTGTCTCAACGGGGCAAACCTCGCCCGAAAGTGGCTGGTACGATCAAGAAGAACATGAATGGGTCTTGGTTCTTAAAGGAGCTGGAGAGCTGACTTTTGAATCAGGTGTCGTGCAACGACTTGAGGCAGGCGATCACGTTACGATTCCAGCTCATACCAAACACAAAGTGAGCTGGACTGACCCAACGCAAGAAACCATCTGGTTGGCGGTGTTTTATCAATAAACACAAAACGATCTTAAACCAAAAAATAGGCGCTGAGTTTGCTCGATACTACTAAGCCGTCACTGGCACTGTTTGATTTTGATGGCACCATCACCCGAGAGGATATGTTTAGCCTTTTCCTCCACTATTCTGCTTATGGCCTGCGCAAACGAGTGGGAAAGGTCGCTATCATGCCATTTTATGCGCTGTACAAACTCGGAGTGTTACCCGCTCGTGTTATGCGTCCTCTCAGCAGTTTTATTGCATTTTCAGGGAAAGAAACGCAGAAAATTGAAGCGATTGGCGCTCAGTTTGCCCACGAAGTGATCCCGCTGTACTTACGGCCAGAAGCGATGGAAAGGTTGGCGTGGCATCAGCACAGAGGCGATACCATTGTGGTGGTGTCGGCATCACTCAATGCGTATCTCAAGCCTTGGTGTGAAGCGAACGGTTACCACTTGCTGTGCAGTGAACTGATCTCAGAACAGCCAAAACTGAGTGGCTTTTACCAGCAAGGTGATTGCAGTTTAGAAAAAAAAGTCTCGCGCGTTAGGGCCACGTTTTCGCTCGACGAATTTGCGTCTGTTTATGCCTACGGTGATACGCACGAAGACATTCCGATGCTCAAACTGGCAGACTACGCGATGCTCAACTGGAACGAGTGGAGAGCAAGCGAATAACGATATGTGCTCTGATTTTCAAGACAACCACTCGACCAAAGTGGTCGTTTTAGACTGAAAAAACAAACCCTTCTCACATGAGAAGGGTTTTATTGTTCAGAGCCAGAATAAATGGCTTAACGCCATACACCCCATTGACCCGTTGTGCCAGGTTCCTCACCAGACGTCCACCACTGGGCAGTCCATTCTTTGCCGTTGTGCGTCACCACATCACCTTGGTTGTAAACGGCTGTCTTGTCCCACAAATTGGTTGGTTCAACTGGTGGCGTGACATCCGCTTTGAGCAGTGACAACGCATAACTGAAGTCTGCACTTGGCGCTAATACTTGATTCGCATTCACGTTGTTACTGTCGAACATGTAGTGATTCATCTCTTGATGCCAAATACCCACATACCAATCGCCCGTTTGCTGCGCGTTAAATTGATCAGCAATTTCTGCCGCCCAAGTCGTCGTATTGTTTGCGCTGATTGGCAGTGAAATATCGACAATTTCATTGCCTGTCGCATTAAACGTACGGAAACGAATGGTGTCACCCGCTTCTACTGGTCCGAAACCTTGCTGAACAAAGTAGCCTAGAGATGTCAGATTATTGCCCGGTTCGGTTGGATCAACGGGGTCAGTCGGCGGCGTCGTACCTGTTCCGTTTAACGTAATGTCACTACAGTTGTAGAAACCTTCACCAGCCAC
>NZ_JADDYG010000372.1:39416-51643 GCF_015163535.1 Vibrio sp. OPT46
ATCAATGCGCTGCCAACGAGTATAAAGCACTGCATCGCCGGAACGATCAGCAGGGAAAGTCACCTGAATACGGTAGCGTTTTTCCGCATCAACATACACGTCACCTGCGGTGTCGATCAGCTCTAAATCACTCCAAGTAAGCGGTTTTGAATCATCATAAGTCGGCTTGGTGAGATAGAATTCCCAGTACGATGGGTTGTGCGGCGCCTTGCCGTAAAACACCAATTCAATCTGGTTGTTTGCATCTGGCGTAACATTGGTGCGCTGCCAGTTTGGAGAAGGAATGTTCAAACCTTTCTTAGCGGCATCGCCGGCAGAACACAGTTCGCCGTCACGGACTACGGCTTTAACATGCTCCATATCTCGGTAATTTGGTACGTTTGCTGCAATTTCACTGCGTTGCACAAACGGGTAAGCACCAGATTCTTCAAAAGCCGCTTTACACGCTTGGTTGGGGATCTCATTGGTCCAAAAACCACCGTCTAAATAACACGTATTCTGACGAGCACTTGGAAATTCTACCCAGCCGTGGGCGTTGACGTTAAATGAGCTCAATGCGGCAACAGCGCTTAAGCTCAAAAGAGGAAGTGTTACATGTGATTTCATCGTTCATCCTTAAATTTGCTGACTCGCCGCTCATGAACACAAGCGGTTTAAGCAAAACTAGCAGGATGAGATTATTTCGAAGGTGAGAATAAAGGTGGAAATTGTAAGAGTGCCATCTGCTTTCCAGCATTTGTTGTGTACTTATCTCATACTCGACTGACTCTTTCGAGTCACTTCAAATTCATGTGCCACAAAAACTGTCACTCTCGTTTGGCTATCGCTCGTCTTTTGGTGTGTCCATCACCACCATCGTTGTAATCGACTTGACGTGTTCGCACTCACCCAACACATCAGCATGGAACGCTTTATAAGCGGCGAGATTTTGCGTCTCTACGCGTATGAGATATTCGTTAGATCCCGTAATGTTGTGACATTCCACCACCTCGTTTACAAAACGCACATGCTCTTCGAAACCCAGCTGCGCCTGCTTAGAGTGCGAGGCCAAACCAATCGACACATAAGCGACAAAACCCACGCCAAGTTGCTGATTATCCAGTACTGCTCGGTAGCCTTTGATCACGCCTTTACGCTCTAAATCTTGCACTCGGCGTAAGGTTGCAGATGGAGATAAACCAACGCGTTCCGACAGCTCTACATTGGAGATTCTTCCATCTCGTTTGAGCACTTGCAATATTCTTTCGTCAAATCTATCCATGATGATGTTTTATTGCTTATTTAGTTTCTAATCATCAAATAAAAGCACAATATTGACCTCAGTTCTACTTATAGTTGTTCTCAACTTATCGAGAACTGATTCAAGGAACAATCTATGGAATATCATCAACTGGGTGCTTTGGCGTTGTTCGCTTTTGTCTCCACTTTTACGCCGGGTCCCAATAACATTATGTTGATGACCTCAGGGGCAAATGTCGGCTTTAAACGCACTATCCCACACATGTTGGGCATTACCTTCGGCTTTGGTGCCATGCTAATTTTGGTGGGTATTGGCTTGATGAGCCTGTTCCATGCCTACCCGCTAACCCACTCCATTTTGAAAGTATTGAGCTTGAGTTATTTGCTGTACTTGACGTACAAAATCGCCACCAGCGACAAAACCGAAGCAAAACACGATTTTCGCCCAATGTCTTTTTTAGGGGCTGTCGCATTCCAATGGGTGAACCCGAAGGGTTGGTCGATGGCGTTGACGGCCATTACGGTATACAGCAGTGGCGGTGCATGGCTCGAACTGACTTTTATCGCCGGTATCTTCTGTTTAGCTAACTTGCCATCGGTGACATTTTGGACGGCGGCAGGTATGCAATTGCAGCGTTGGTTGACCACCGATAAACGCGTTAAGGGGTTCAACTACAGTATGGCTGCGCTGTTGCTTTTGTCTACGATTCCAATGATATAAGTCCATTTATGGTTAAAAAACGACTCACTTTACGTGGTTAGAGAAAGGATAGAGGTAATATTTTTCTTGAGGCTTTGGCGTTAATTCACAGTGTAAATTTGTTTAAAGACGCTACCCTCTTGTTAGGGAACTTGATAATCTTTAAATGAGAAAGAGAATAATTATCGAGTAAAGTAACAATGAAAAAGAAGCCTCAACCTAAAACGCTTGTTGTCACAGACACAGAAACCATCACTCCAAACATGCAGCGCATTACCTTGCAAGGTGAGGCGCTGAGCCACTTTCCTCGTGACTGCGAAGGCAGTTACATCAAATTACTGTTTAACGATATGGGCGGCGCGGATCTGAGCATCCTGTCAGAAGACGACCGACCAATCATGCGCACCTACACTATTCGACGCTTTCATCCAGAAACCAGTTCAATCGAAGTGGATTTCGTCCGACACGTAACGCAAGATCTGCAATGCGGATTTGCAGCGCGTTGGGCAATGGCCGCGCAAAAAGGCGACACGATCAGCATTGTTGGGCCAGGTAGCATCTCCAACTTAAATACTGAGGCGGATTGGTTCTTCATGGCTGCCGATATGACAGCACTTCCAGCACTTTCTGCGAAAATTCGTACGCTGCCAGAAGAGGCCAAAGGCTACGCTGTGATCAGCGTGATGTCTCCAGCCGACATTCAACCCCTAAACACGCCAGCCGGTATGGAGTTGATTTGGCTAACCGAACAGCAAACCTTGGCTGATAGCGTTCGCGAACTCGAGTGGTTAGATGGTAACGCTTCGGTATGGTGTGCGTGTGAGTTCGATTCAATGCGTGCGCTGCGCCAATATTTCCGCAACGAAAAAGAAGTCGATCGCGAGAATATCTACATCAGCAGCTATTGGAAGCAAGGCGTATCTGAAGATGGGCACAAAGTGATTAAACGTGAAGACGCGGAATCCAACCAATAGTGATTCATGTCTTTTCGATTCCAGCTCTCATCCTAATAAAAACGCCCGGCATCACCGGGCGTTTTAGCAACTTCAGTTGTATTAAAGTTCATGAAAACTCTAATCCGCTAGTTCCTGCGCTAAAAAGTCGATCAACAACCTCACTTTGGGCGATAAATTTCGGCTTTGTGGATACAGTGCCCAAATGCCTTCACGGTCGTCTCGGTAATCGGTCAGCACCTCGACTAGCTCACCGTTATCTAGAGCTTCTTGAACGTAATAGTCCGGCAACTGCACTAAACCCAAACCACGTTTGGCGGCGCCCATTAGCGCAAAACCACTATTGCATTTAATTCTCCCCGATACGCGCAAAGACTTATCACGTTTATTTTCCTTAAAATGCCAATAATCGACCGAACCAACTAGGCACTGATGTCGAGCCAGTTCGGATAATGTGTGAGGCTCGCCAAATCGCTCCAAATACATAGGGCTAGCACACACGTAATTTTGACGCGACGAAAGACGCTTTGCGATCATGCTGGAATCTTGCAGGCGGCCAAGACGAATCGCCACGTCTACCCCTTGCTCTATCAAATCCAGTTTTTGATTGGTCAGCACTAAATCGAGGTCCACACGCGGGTACTTCTCCAAAAACTGATGCAAGAGCGGCGCGAGGTTCATTTCCCCATAGGTCACAGGCGCTGTCACACGCAGCAAACCTCGCGGTTCGGTCTGCATTTGCGTTACAGCAAGCTCAGCCAGTTCTAGCCCTTCGACCAAATGTTTGCACTGCTGATAATAAAGCTGTCCAGCTTCAGACAGAGAAACTTTTCGCGTCGTGCGATGCAGTAACTTAACCGCAAGACGCTCTTCAAGTGCCGATACGCGGCGACTGATTTGTGCCACTGACGTTTTCAGTTTAGCCGCGGCAGCTGTAAAGCTGTTAGTTTCCGCTACGGCAACAAACTCGCTGACTCCTTCCCAATTCGCCATGCTGTATTCCTGTCGACCTCTTCTAGACAAATAGTGATTACATTGTTCTCGTCGCGCTACGCTTTGAAAACTGGAGAACTTTACGCGTCAGGTAACGGACGAAGATCGTCGTATTGCGCATCAAGCTCAATACCAAAATATTCTTTCAACGCATCCAGGTAGGTTTGACCTGGCTCTAGCTCTATTTCTGTTAGCTCTTCATGATTGGTGCATCTGAGTGTGTAGTTAAGCAGCGTCACCAACCCACTTTCTGTCGCTCTAGCAGCGACTCTTGCGCTAGTAAAACGCGAATTAGGCGAAGTCGAGGTAAAGAAGTTGCTACATGCAATGTCACCAGCACACACGAACTCTAGGTCAAAGCTGTATAGATTGTTCCACACGTCCGTTCCATCGGTTGAAAGCACTTGGAGGAAATAACCAAACTGAGCATCTTTGACAAAACGGAAGGTTTGTAAATCCGTCTGAATCACTTGGTCAAGGATAAATGGCAATGGCGCTCGAGGGGTATTGGAGCCAAAACCCACATCGACAATCCATGTTTGTTCCTCTAACGTCACTAACGTGATTTGATGACTACGACCTGTTGGTGTACCAGACACATGTACACGCCCTAGCAAACTTCGCGCTTCAAACCCAAGAGTGTTGAGCACATCAAGCATTAAACCATTTAATTCAAAGCAGTAACCACCGCGAGAGTGGTACACGGTTTTTTGAATAATATCTTCAATCTCAACAGAAACGCCTCGCTGCAATGCGATGTCAAAATTCTCAAACGGCAGGCAACGATGCTGCGCCACGTGAACTCTGTGCAATGACTCCAAATCGGCGGGCAATTCACTAGGCAAGCCTAGCTTGGTTAAATAGGCACTCAGATCCGTCTTATTCATAATGACTCTTACTTAGCTGATGGTTTGACTGTTTTCTACTTTAGCCCCTCTATCTAACTTCAGGTCAATCACCTTTTCCATTTCCCTTCCGCTTTAAGGAGGCATAGCACTCTTTTTACATGCTCACCTTATCATTATTACGCATATGTAAAAATCATTTTCAAAATGGACGGATTATCATTTTTACTGAAACACCTAAAATGAGCACCAACAAAACGACGCAGCGCGGTAAGCAAACCTTAACTACGCTTATTACGTCACTCCATATACTGAAAATATAAAGGAAACATCCAATGTCGCTTGAAATCAAACCTGGTCAAACTCACATAAAATCAAAAGCAATGGTCGCTTGGGCTGCAGGTGAGCCGCTTAAAATGGAAGAAGTTGATGTACAACTTCCAAAAGCCGGCGAAGTGCTAGTACGCATCGTAGCAACTGGTGTTTGTCACACTGACGCATTCACACTATCAGGTGACGATCCAGAAGGTATCTTCCCTTCAATCCTTGGTCACGAAGGTGGCGGCATCGTTGAAATGGTTGGCGAAGGCGTAACAAGCGTTGAAGTTGGCGACCACGTTATCCCACTTTACACTGCTGAATGTGGTGAGTGTAAGTTCTGTAAATCTGGCAAAACGAACCTATGTCAGGCCGTTCGTGAAACGCAAGGTAAAGGCCTAATGCCAGATGGCACAAGCCGATTCTCTATCAACGGCGAAACTATCTTCCACTACATGGGTTGTTCTACTTTCTCTGAGTACACGGTTCTTCCAGAAATCTCACTAGCGAAAGTAAACAAAGAAGCACCACTTGAAGAAGTTTGTCTTCTAGGTTGTGGCGTAACCACTGGTATGGGTGCGGTATTAAACACAGCTAAAGTTGAAAAAGGCGACACAGTGGCAATCTTTGGTCTAGGCGGTATCGGTCTTTCTGCAATCATCGGTGCTCGCATGGCTGGTGCCAGCCGCATCATCGGTGTAGACATCAACGAAAGCAAATTCGACCTAGCGAAACAACTTGGTGCAACTGATTGCATCAACCCACAAAAATTCGACAAGCCAATTCAAGAAGTGATTGTTGAAATGACAGACGGTGGTGTTGACTACTCATTCGAATGTATCGGTAACGTAAACGTGATGCGCCAAGCACTTGAGTGCTGTCACAAAGGTTGGGGTGAGTCAGTCATCATTGGTGTTGCTGGTGCAGGTCAAGAGATCTCAACTCGTCCATTCCAACTGGTAACTGGTCGTGTATGGCGTGGCAGCGCTTTCGGTGGCGTTAAAGGTCGCTCTGAGCTTCCAGAAATCGTAAACCGTTACATGGCTGGTGAATTCGGCTTACAGGAGTTCATTACCCACACAATGGGATTAGCAGACGTCAACAAAGCGTTTGATCTGATGCATGAAGGTAAGAGCATCCGAACAGTTATCCATATGGATCAATAATGCTGCCTCAGGCTCTCCTTTTGGGGAGCCTGAATTCCTTCTGCTAATTAGAGAGTTTATTCATGACCATTGAAAATGTAAGCCAAGCCAAAGTGTTTGGCGGTTGGCACAAGCAATATACACACGAATCCAATGCCCTAAACTGCACCATGCGCTTCGCGATATTCTTGCCACCTAACGCAACGAAATCAAATCCCGTACCCGCGCTATACTGGCTCTCTGGTTTAACGTGTACCGATGAGAACTTTATGCAGAAAGCGGGCGCATTTCGTATGGCGGCCGAGCTTGGCATTGCGATCATTGCACCAGACACAAGTCCGAGAGGCGAAGGTATCGCTGACGACGAAAGCTATGACCTAGGAAAAGGAGCTGGCTTTTACCTTAATGCGACGCAAGCACCTTGGTCACTGCATTACTGTATGTACGACTATGTGACTGAGGAGTTGCCTGCGATCATCGAAAGTAACTTCCCAGTCTCTGACGTGAAGTCAATTTCCGGTCACAGTATGGGCGGCCACGGAGCGCTCACCATTGGTCTGAAAAATTCAGAACAGTACCGTTCTATTTCAGCGTTCAGTCCAATCAGTAACCCAATGCAATGCCCTTGGGGACAAAAAGCCTTTACTGCTTACTTAGGCAAGGAGCTTGAAAGCTGGAAGCAATACGATGCAAGTGAACTTCTAAAACAACAACAATCACCATTACCAATTTTGGTTGATCAAGGTGATGCTGATGGCTTCTTAAATGAGCAGCTTAGACCGGAAGCGCTGATTGCTGCGGCAAAAATACACGATTCAAACCTAACCTTGAGAATGCAACCTGGCTATGACCATAGCTATTACTTCATCTCAAGCTTTATTGAAGAGCACCTCAACTTCCATGCAAAATATTTGTTTGCATAGTTAATTTAAGTAAGCTCATGAAATAAAAAATAAAGTCACCAAAACTAGGTGACTTTATTTTCTTTACGTACTAACAAATACATATCTGAATATCTATGATTTAAATATGTAAAATAATGTAACTTAAGAGCAAATTCGACATCCATTTCTCGCCTTATTAAATTCTCATTTCCGACACAGTATCTTTATTAAAAATGACACAAAGTTGCACTAAAAACCAATTAAATACCGCGAAATCATTACGAAACTCTACCATCATCCCAATACTCTGAGCTTTTAATTAAGAAGCAACTTAATAACCTTGACGTGACGTAAACCGACAGTTATTTTTGAAACATAACGTATTATAAAATCTCATCCGGTTGGCTCTATAATTATAAATAAATTACCGCTAGCACCTTTGTCCTAGCTAAGAAAAAAGAATAAAACTCAAAAGGGCATATGATGAAAAAGATAGTCGCGCTAGGTCTGTTTTTTGTTGCGCCATTCTTGTCTGCAAATACGATCGTATTTAGTAGTAGCCAGCAGCCTAGTGTCATACTGGAACTGGAAGAGATCCAAGCTTTACCTACCACTAGCTACACGATGACATTGCCTTGGCTTCCTGCTTCGTCAGAGTTTTTAGGCGTTAAACTCAGCACGCTTCTTACACACGTCTACGGAAAGGTACCAGAGCAGGTTGATATCAGCAGCTTAAACGACTATCACTCGACATTGTCCCGACAAGATATTCTTCGATATCAACCAATACTGGCTTATCAACAAGATCAGAATTACATAAAAGTCAGGAATAAAGGCCCTTTCTGGGTGATATATCCAATCAATCTCTATCCAGAGCTAAACTACAATAAATATCATGCGCAAATGGTATGGCAAGTAAATGAAATAAAAGAAAAATAATAAGAATGAAGTTATCAGAACCCTATTCTAAGAAACAAAGAATATTGCAATATTCTACCACCAGCAAAATGCTGCTGGTGGTGTTTGCCGTTTCTTTGCTCCTCGCGAATGTCGTGCTTTTACAGCAAACACGTTCACTCTCACAAAATTTTAATAACGAACAAAAACAAGCGACTTGGTTTTTATTCCAACTCTCCAAAGAACTATCAGAACTTGTCGGCGAGGCCAGACGGTTAGATGAAAACGTATTGAATATTGATGGTGCAGAGCTTCAATACGAGTTAGCGTGGAGTCGCTTTGACTTATTGACCAGTAGCACGAAAGCCAATAAGTTCTTTTCTCGGAACAACATGCACCTTTACTTCATTAACCTTTTTGAAGAGTTCAAAGAGCTAGAAAAACAACTAGTAGAAGCTAGAACAGGTGATAGCCAAGCTGCTGCTGCATTTTATCGTTCAACTCAAACACTATATTTAGGCTTAATAGACTTCGTTAATCAAAACTTCCGTCTAAGCAGTAAAGCTTATGAAGCACAAAAAGGTCAAACCCAGCGCTTAATGCAAGCACAATATATGTTGTTTGCGACGTTCGTTTTGTCGATTATCTCTCTAACTTATTTCTTTTATCGTGAATCCCATTTTCATAGAAAATTGGCGCTAAGCGACCCTTTGACGAACCTAGGGAACCGCAATGCACTATTCATAACCCTAAACAAATTTACTCAAGAAAAAAGGCCCTTTTCTCTCTGGATTCTAGATTTAAATGGTTTTAAAGAAGTCAACGACACACACGGACACCAAGTTGGCGACACTGTACTGCGGGAAATCGCTAGGCGGCTTAATTCTATGGCACTCAATGATTTTACTGTTTATCGCATGGGAGGAGATGAGTTCGCGGTTATCCTTGAAGGTGAATATCTCAATGAAGAGAACGTACGTGAGCAGATAAATACCGTCTTTGATGCACAAATATTAAACTCCGATAAAGTCTCAACACTTTCAACAAGCATGGGCTTAGCGCAATACCCTAAAGACAGTGACAATGTTGACTTTCTTATCAGCATAGCGGATAAGCGCATGTACAAAATGAAATTTCAACGTTAAACGGTATATATGATGAGAAAGTTCATGCAAGTACTGCTTCTACTGGCAGTCATTGCGGCAGGTGTGTTGGCTTGGGTATTTATTCCATCGCACGAAACCATCGGGCAAAAAACGCTTGAGCAGGCACTCAACGACGACTACAGCCTCGTTGGACATCGAATCTACTCAACCGATCCGGATGCTGGCAACCGATTCGGCTACTTCGTATTAGCAACGGGCCAGAGCATTGAAGAGCAAGAGCCGTTTTTGGTCACTTCGGATCAGTTTATTCGCATGGAGAAAACGGGTGATAATACCTTGTCTGTGACCGTCAATGGCCGTATTTACCATTATCATAACGACTTGTGGGTGCCAAAATCAGACGGGAAATTGCAGCACTTTTTAGTCAGCGCAACCGCCAAGTACGTACGCTAAAACGGGAACCTTACTCCCCCCAAAAAAACAAAGCCCCGCATACACTGCGGGGCTTTTTACGTGAAGAAGAAAATAACATCGAAAGAATGAGCGTTACTTCGCTAATACTTTCTCTTTAATCACTTTGAGTACCCCAGCCTCTTGGTTGCTTGGCGCAGAATAACGAGCAATTTTCTTAATCTCTTCGTGCGCGTTGGCAACCGCGTACGAATGCTCACTGACTTGCAGCATTTCGAGGTCATTGAGGTAGTCACCAAACGTCATAGTTTCTGCCGGAGTAAAATTCATCGTCTCTTGAAGATGCTGAATGGCCGCACCTTTAGAGGCCTCGGCATTCATCACATCCAGCCAGATTTTTGCACTCACCACGACTTTATGCGTTGCGCCAAACTTTGCGTTCATGGTCGGGAACAGGAGCTCTTCCGAACCATCAAAGTGACAAATTGCTACCTTAATAAACTCGTCTTCGACCTCAAGCAAATCCGGCACATATTCACAGCGGTGGTAGTACTTTTGAAATTCTTCCAGCGATTGCTGATCATGCGTTTCGATGTACGCCGAGCGCTTGCCACACAATACGATGTTCGCCCCGTCAATCTCACGAGCCGCTTTCACAATCTCCAACACTTCCGCTTTAGGAATGGTACAACTGTAGAGCTCATTGTCTTGGTACATCACTAAGGTGCCGTTTTCAGCCACATACAACAGTCTGTCTTTGATTGGCGCGAACGTGTCTCGCAGACTGTAATACTGACGACCAGACGCAGCGGAGAACAAAATACCTTGCTCTTCCAGTTGCAAAAACAGATCGAAAAACTCTGGATCCAAACGACCGTATTGGTCAAGCAATGTGCCATCCATATCGGAAGCAATAAATTTGATGCGAACTTGTGACATTAACTAAAACTCTAAATGACGCTGCGAAAATATATCCATGTAAGGTACAGGATCTTGTATGAATCTCAAGTCGGGATGACGACGCCTTTCGCTATTACCAAGGATGCTGTTTAAAGTAATCTTCACTGTGATCGATGAAAGCTCTCACCGCAGGAGACAAGTGTTTACGTGATGAATACAGCGCGTAAATGTTGAGATCATTTGGCTTCCAATCCGGCAACACCGACTCAAGCTGACCCGATTTGAGATAGATATTGCTCAAATAGGTTGGCAGCATCGAAATACCCATGCCTTGCAAAGCGCCATGCAATAACGCCGTGGCCTCATTGCTGGTTAGGCGACACTCAATTCCCACCGATTCGAACTGGTCGCCCTGAGACAAATGCCATACGTGACGCTCAAAGTTTTTGTAACCCAAACAGTCGTGTGAAGATAAATCTCGGGGATGCGCGATCGCGTGGTGAGTTTGTAAATATTGCGGTGATGCTACCAACACCGATTCGCACACCGCAATCGGCTTACCAATCAAAGAAGGATCGGGATCTGACGCAATTCGGATCGCCAGATCGATACGTTGTTCGGTTAGATCACTCACTGAATCTTGCAGATCTATGTCGATATACACTTTGGGGTGCTTTTGCATAAAACTGTTTACTACGGGGATCAACTGTGAGAATCCAAATGAAGTACTAGACGCAAGACGGATTTTTCCGGACAGCTCACCATCAGCGGCAATGTTCGACGTCAACGTATCGGCCTGTTTTAACCAGCGCTCAATCTGAGGCAAGCTGCGCTCCCCTGCGGTGGTGAGTGACACCTTGCGCGTAGTGCGGTGCAACAAACGAGTTTGTAGCCAGTTCTCCATCGACTCTACATAACGAGTCACCATTGGCCGAGACATGTCTAACCGCTCGGCGGTAGCGGTAAAACTGCCAGAATACACCACATCTACAAATACTTTTGCTGCCGTTACTCTATCCATACATTTGCTCGAAATAAGAAATAGTGATGCACATTATTGTGTATTTTTTCGAGCGTATCAATTTCCTAATATAGCTCCCGTTCCCAAGCCATCGTCGCTTGGCCCCAAATTCTTTAGGAGCTTATTATGAAAAAATTCACTTTGATTGCTGCATCCATTTTAATGGCAAGCCCTGTTCTAGCGGCAAACCACTCTCCCCTTACTCTTGAGGTTTACAACGCCGACGGTAACAGCTTCCACGTAAACTCAACCTTGGTATACGGTGAGACTGACGCCATGGTTATCGACACTGGCTTCACCAAAGCTGACGCGATGCGCATTGCCGCTAAAGTGCTGGACTCAGGCAAAACGCTTAAAACCATTTTTATCAGCCAAGCGGACCCAGATTACTACTTTGGCGCAGAGGCCTTACACCAACAGTTCCCTGATGCGCAGATCATCACAACGCCAGCGGTTCAAAAAATTATTAAAGAGAAATTGGCTGGAAAGCTGGCGTACTGGGGGCCAAAGCTTGGCGCAAACGCACCGGTAAAACCAGTGATCCCTGTCGCGTACGATAAAGCATCATTAGAGCTAGAAGGTCATAAGATTGAAATCCGTGGTAACCATGGCACATCAGCACACCGCCCTTACCTATGGATTCCAGATAACAAAGCGATTCTAGGTAACGTAGCCGTGTACTCAAACGTACATTTGTGGATGGCCGATGCCGCTGACCAAACCGCTATCAATGCTTGGGAGCAACAACTTAGCGAGATGCTTGCGCTTAAACCTCAAGTGGTCATTCCTGGTCACATGAAAGCAGGCACAAAGCT
>NZ_JADDYG010000372.1:51702-58327 GCF_015163535.1 Vibrio sp. OPT46
GAACGCAGACACCATTCGCTACTCGCAACAATACTTGCAGGATTTTCAGCAAGCGAAAAAACACAGCAATAACAGCGTTCAACTCATTGACACCATGTCAGCGAAATACCCAGAAGCTCAATTGCCAATCGCGCTAGAAATCGGTGCTAAAGTGCATACTGGTGAAATGTCATGGTAACCGTGCATTACTTCTTCGATCCCATGTGTGGTTGGTGCTACGGGGCATCACCACTCATCGAAGCCTTGATGGACACCTCTCAATTTAAGGTAGAGCTTCATCCCGGCGGTATGATTGAGAAACGCGCGATTGAATCTGAATTTCGTCAGCACATCATCAACAGTGACGCTCGTATCGCAACCGAAACCGGAGCAACGTTTGGTGAAGCATATCTGCAACGCGTGAAAAGCGAAGATGCGTTTGTTCTTGATTCTTATCTACCCACACAAGCGATCTTGAGTGCGGAGAAAATGGGGCTGAATCCATGGCACATGCTAAAGGCCATCCAATCTGCGCATTATCAGCTCGGGTTAAAAGTGAATGAAGCATCGACGCTCAAAGCCATTGCAGAATCGCTAGGTTTAACAAGTGATGCGTGGGAGCAAAACATGGCGTTAAGCGAAGCCGAACTAGATGAGAGAATTCGCTCTAGCCGACAATTGATGCGACAGTTACACGTTGGTGGTTATCCAACCCTGATTGCAGAAGTAAATGGCGAGTACTTGACCTTGCCGCACTCGACCTACTACGACAAACCGGCACAGTGGAAGCTTGCATTACAAAAACTGCAATAAGCTCTTCCCCACTCGCTCTTGTTCTTAATCCAAGAGCGAGTGCCAACACCGACATGGCAATCCTGACTCAAACAGGTACAATCCTCGCTCGATTTTTTACTCGCGCGGATACCCACCATGCACTCGCCTGAACATTGTTTTACTCGTTTTACTGCTGATATTTCTGGCTATGAATTGCCAACGCAGTTTACGTTTCCGTTCTACTACACGCCGCATCCTCTTTGCGTTATGGCCGCAAAGCAATTGCAACAGCACTTATTAGCGCAAACCGACTTCGAACACGATTTTGGTTTGGTTAATGAAGAAACGGGGCGAGGCAAAATGTTTGGCGTATTGCTGGTAGAAAACCCTCAAGGCGAACTCGGATTTTTAAGTGCGTTTTCTGGCAAAATTGCTGACCAAAACTTGATTCCAGGGTTTGTCCCTCCTGTGTATGACATGCTGACCGATGAAGGTTTCTTCCGCGCAGAAACGGATGCCATCAACGCCGCCAATGCGGAGTACAAAACCTGTGCCGCGAATCCGGAATTGGCAGATCTTAAAGCGCAAATACAAGCCGACCGAGCCGCTTATCAACAAGAAGAGCAAACACAGCGCCAAGTGATGATTGACGGCCGCGCCGCACGCAAACGACAGCGTCAACAGGGCGAGCAAACACTCAATGCCGATGACCTCAAAATCTTATTGGATGAGTTGGGTAAGCAAAGTGTCGCCGAGAAAAACGTTCTCAAATACTTAAAGCAAGCGTGGGATGAAAAGCTTGCAATCAAAGAAGCGCGCTTGGCTGAGTTAGAGCAGCAACTTGCTCACCTGAAAGAGCAGCGCAAAACGCTCTCCAACGCTTTGCAGCACAAATTGCATAAACAATACCGCTTTCTAAACAACCATGGCAAAACACGCGACTTGGTGGACATTTTTGCGGACACCACAAACCCAGTTCCACCAGCAGGTGCGGGGGAATGTGCTGCGCCAAAACTGCTTCAATACGCGTTTAAACACGGATTCAAACCGCTGGCGCTGGCAGAATTTTGGTGGGGTGTGTCGCCAAAGTCTGAAGTTCGCCAACACAAAAAATTCTACCCATCGTGCAACAGCAAATGTCAGCCGATTTTGGGCCATATGATGCAAGGGCTGGATGTCGAACCTAATCCATTGGCGGAGAATTGGGCAGAAGACAAAGAACTAGAGATAATCTACCAAGACGACGCTATGGTCGTCGTCAACAAGCCCTCGGGCTTACTTTCAGTGCCTGGTAAAACTATCAAGGACTCTGCTTATACGCGCCTACAAGCGATGTACCCTGATGTGGAAGGGCCGTTTGTGATTCATCGTCTCGACATGGCGACCTCTGGCATTTTGGTGTTTGCCTTAACTAAGCGCGCGAACAAAAGTCTGCAAAAACAGTTTATGGCTCGCGGCGTACAAAAACGTTATATGGCACTGCTCGAAGGCGTATTAAACGAGCCTGAAGGGGAAATTTCACTGCCAATGCGTGGTGACCCAGACGACCGCCCACGTCAACTGGTGTGTTTTGAACACGGGAAACATGCAGAAACCTACTGGCAACTGATTGAAGTCAAAGATGGACGCAGCAAGGTATACATGTATCCGAAAACCGGGCGAACTCACCAACTACGTGTACACAGTGCTCATCACATGGGGTTAAACATGCCGATGGTTGGTGATGGTTTATACGGCGAAAAATCGAATCGCTTACACCTGCATGCTGAGATGCTAGAGCTGGATCATCCATACAGCAAAGAGCGTATGGTGTTCCAAGCTGAGTGCGAATTCTAACGTCTTCCCGATTTTAAATAACAAAAAGGCACTGACTATCAGTGCCTTTTTTTGTTTTCTAACAACAGAATAAGCGTGATGCGCGATACCGAAAACCGTTAGCTCACCTTAAACTTGGTCCACACCTGAGAGCGCCAACGTCTTGCCATGATGATACCACGTACCCATTCATCGAGAGCGATTGCCATCCAAGCCCCTAAAACGCCATAACCCAAGTGGATGCCAAAGATGTAAGAGAAAAGCACGCCTAGTCCCCACATACTCAAAATCCCCATTTGCACTGGGAACTTGATGTCACCCGCGCCTTTGAGCCCCGCGATAAAAATCAGGTTAAACACACGTCCGGCCTCGAGCAAAATTGAGCCCATGACTAACGAACCTGCCAATGCGAGTATCTCTGGTTGATCGGTAAATACGCGCAGAATCTCTTCTCTAAACAGGTAAATCAGTGTGGTTGCCGCCGTTGATGCCACAAACCCCACTAAGAAGTAGATTTGTACGCGTTTTAAAATGCTACTCACCCAACCTTTACCGATGTAGTAACCGGTCTGAATTTGCGCAGCCTGACCAATTGCCAGCGCGAAAGCAAACGAGAAACGGGCAATGTTTTGCGCATAAGTGAAAGCCGCTAACGATGCCGTCCCCATTTGCACCACAAAGTACACAATGCAGATTTGCGCCACGTTGTAAGACAGCACTTCACCCGCGTTCATACCGCCGATTTTTAAGATTTTTTTGTAAATCTCTGCCGGTACTTGTTTCATAGTCGACATTGGTAGTTCAATGCTACTGCGAGCGAGAATAAACCATAACATTAACGTACCGATGACTTGGCTGACGACGGTTGCTATTGCCACGCCTTGCACACCATACACAGGTAAACCGAATGGCTGGTAAAGCGCAATATAGTTACCAATGATGTTGAACACACCCGAGATCAAATTCACCACCATTGGGGAACGTGAATAACCATGACTACGCAGAATAGTTGTAAAAACAACGCCAATCGTAACGTTAAACGTCATCGCACCGCTTATCAGCAGATATTCATGAGCGTACTGCTCAACTTGCGCTTCCAAGCCGTAATACGGGAGTAGATATATCGCACCAAGCACGGCAATCACACTCAATAGCACACCGACGAGCACAGACAACGCAATACTCGCAACACCAACGCTCACTGACTCTTGCTCGCGTCCAGCGCCATTGTATTGGGCAATCAAAATCCCCGTACCGCTACTGACAAACGTCGAAACGATGATTAAAAAGAAGGTAATCTGCGTGATCACACCAACAGCGGATACGGCTTTGTCTGAGTAGCCACTCAGCATGAACACGTCACTGGTTCCTAAAGCCGTCCGTAGCAAAATTTCGACAAGAATTGGCCAAGCTAATGCCACGATGGACATTCGTTGGTTGATGTTTTGGCTTTTAGGCATGCTTGTAACCTTTCCTACAACTAAAAACTGCCTCACAATTTTGTGAAGCAGTTTAAAAATAGTGACTCGAACGAAGCTCGATATGAGGTTGTGATTTAGCGCGGATTCTAGTCGCATATTGGTCATAACGACAACAATATTTCGCCCTGTTTCGGAAAAATATTTCTAATGCATTTTCGAAACGACATATGCCTTGACGATACGTAGAGCAGAGATTGGTGAACAATACTCTCAATCAACGAGCACCGAACAGAATTAGGATAATCAATATAAATGCGTCTAACTAGATACATTACTTTGAGTTATCAGTCCAACCATATAGAGCTATGAAGAACCGTCATGAAAACCTGCATGCGCCACCATTCCTCTTTGAACACTCGCACCAAATCACACTGATGGCTTTGCACTAAAAATGACTGATATCACATTTGGAAACTTTGTTGTTCTATTTATCGCGAAAATACCGCCTAGAATAAGCGTACACGTTAATTAAGCAAGGATACGTAATGTCGACATTGGCTGGGGCGCGCTTAGAAGAAATGGCGGACATCCGTTCAACAAGAAAAAAGAAAATTGTCTTTTTATGCTCCAGTATCGCCGCTGCCTGTTTAACTTATGGTTTCATTGCTCAATCACTTGAGAATAACTGGGGTTTAAGCTTTTTCCATGCTTTGTGTGCCTTGGCATGCTTAGCAATCAGTTATGTAATAAAAGTCCAGCGGCACCATCAATACGCCGACTTATGGCTAAGTGCTGTCTTAATGTTCGAAGGGTTATTGTTACTTCTGTATAACGACGCTCCGTCAGGCAAGATGCTATGGCTATATCCTATTGTCGCCACTCTGGTATTAATTAATGAGTTTAAGGTCGGTCTGTTGTTCAGTGGCACCTACATTTTACTGATCTTTTTTGGGGTCGCTTTTTTAGATCGACTGCCAACAGCCACAGAAATCATAGAGCGGAGATTGATGCTGACCCTGATAGCGACCGCGTTTGTGTGTCACACGTTCTCGTATTACTACACGAAAGTCCTCAATTACATTCAAACACTGTATCGTGAGGGGATTGAGGAGTTAGCATATTTTGACCAGCTCACTGGGCTTGCCAATCGCTGGAGCTTTGAGACTTGGGCGCGCGCAAAGCTCGATGAAATCAAGCACTCATCTGATGACAGCATCACCGCATTGGTCTTTCTCGATATCGATAACTTCAAGCACATCAACGACACCTACGGGCACGATATTGGTGACCAAGTACTTCAAGCCTTCGCCACTCGATTAAAAAATAACATTCGCAACAAAGACAGAAAAACCGATAAACATGACTACTCCATCGCTCGATTTGCGGGCGACGAGTTTGTAATCATGCTTTACGATGTAAAAAGTAAAGATGACCTCGACAGCATCCTAAAACGGATCGTGAATCTGTTTCCGACAGGTTACCGAAGCTACGATATGATTAACGAGTTAACGATGAGTGTAGGTGCTGCTATCTATAAGCAAGATGCAAAGGATTTGTCTGAATTGACTCGATGTGCAGATAAAGCAATGTACGCAGCTAAACATACTGGTAAAAACCAGTACGCCTTTTATGAGCACTGCAATACGGAAGAACAGTCAACATCTGATGCACCAGCGGTACCAGAAGCTTGCTAATGACTAAGCGAACACATGCATCACCCAAAGCCCCACAACGAGGAATACGATTAACCACACTACTTGCAACGTTCTGTTCGGCTTGTCTTGCTGACGAGTGGGGTGATCTTTAAACGCACGGCCCTTCATTTTGCCCATTAAGCTCTTTCCTAGAGCACGTCGATAAAATTCACGTCTCTTATGAGCGGCATTGGCAACTTCGGTAAAGCGCTGTCTTTGCTCATTGGTGAGATCTTTGTCCTCGTAACGAGGAGGGAGATCAGAATGCTTGCGTTGTACTGCCATCACTTCCTCCCTGGTCGATGGGTACATTTTTATTAAGTATATACCCAAATAACCAAAAAGATGCGTTATAAGTGAAGCACATAGACGAAAAAACCACCCGAAGGTGGTTTTATGACGAGCAACAAATGAACGCTAGAAGTACTCACATAAATACGCAGTCGCTTCTTTCACTTGAAGCTCAAATGAAGAATTACCTTCCACTTCAAAAAACTCACCACTTTGATAAGTCGTCCAATCGCTCTCGCCAACACGCTTGACCACAAGCGCACCTTTTACAACCGTCATACGCTCTGGTGCTTGAGTACCAAACGTGTACTCACCAGGAAGCATCACACCAACGCTAACATCCTGATCTTTCTGGTTAAAGCCTAGTGATTTTACACTACCAGCAAAATAGCTATTTTCCTTAATATTCATTATTGGTTTCCTTATCAAAAGTCCGCTCTTTTTTACCTTGTTTCTTTCCGTTACTCAAGCTTTGAAAGCCATTAAACTCAACGTAGTAACGCACATCCTTTGCTACTGAGCGAGAACCTCTTTTCGCGAGGATTAATCAGGCGACCTAAACCGAGCAAGAAAAACTGCGAAGTAATGAATGTGAGCAAACAACAAAACCATCAATAAGATGTGTATCTGAATGTAAAAGTGGACATTAGA
>NZ_JADDYG010000372.1:58379-66709 GCF_015163535.1 Vibrio sp. OPT46
TCATAGTTTCGTCGTCTCAATGGCGGGATTGTTTGTTTTTAAAAAGGAAGGTTTCCACCATGTTAAAAAAGTGGAGAAAATTAGATCTATGACGGACTCGACTCGCCGAAGGCGAAAAGCACGACAAGAACCAAAACTTTCATTTTTGGCTCGCCACCAATCCAAAATCCTCAAGAGTACATTTGTCTGCTTCGGGATGGGTCTGTTGACGTTTTTTGGCTATCAAATCCACCTCTCCTATCAAGACCACATTGATCCGGAAAAGGTGTACGGCGAATGGATTGAGATTGGCGCGCCACCCTACCAAACAGAACGTCTCGTTTTCACTGAAGATGGGGTATACCGAAACCATCGACTTATTACGACGGAATTTGAATTCGATGGCAAGGTCATCACGTTGAATACCGGATTAGGAAAGACCGCGTATCAGATCTCGGGCTCTCATCTTTCACCTCAAATACGCCGTATTGAGCCTCTTATTCCAGATCAGCGATTCATTCGTAAAGGATTTGAGCATACCGTTCAGGGCTCAGAAACCGGCGCAGCCTCTAAACGTCGCGCCGCGTTGAGTGAACACTTCAGCCGTGACTAATACGTCTTCACGGCTATTTTTCCTTTCAATTCTCTTTCTATATCAATGAAACAAAACCTTAATAAACAACAAAATAAGGCCTTCATCGCATTTAACTAACTCGTTACTGAGTAAACAATAATTTTAGTTTCTGCTGAGATTTTATAAATTATTGACTCAGTCTGACACTTTCTGTGTAACAGAGTGCGAGTTTTAGTTAAGTTCTCTCAAGTGCCTCGAAAACCGTCTTAATTTTTTTTGACGAAAAAAAACTCTCTGAAATGCTGAGTGTGATGCTTTTGCACGTGGAGTAAATCCAATCATCTTATCTGGTGCAAGAGCAGCCTATGTTCTAGGTAGAACATGAATCCAAGGATTGAGAGAGAAGTTATGATTCGATTTAACCTATGTGCAGCTGGAGTTGCTTTAGCGCTATCAGGTGCTGCAGTTGCGGCTCCAACCGCACCAAGTATCGATATGTACGGTTCCAACAACCTTCAGTTTTCTAAAATTGAACTCGCGATGGAAACCACGTCAGGCTACTACGACATGGTGAAATACCATGAGCAAGCGAAGATCACTGTTAAATTTAACCAGTGGAGTGGCACACCTGGTGACACTTACAACGTCTATTTTGATGGTGTAAAAGTAGCAAGCGGCCCTATCACTGGTAGCCAAACGACAGCTTCGTTTGAATACGGCCAAGGTGGCTTATACCAAATGGAAATCGAAGCATGTGATGCGACAGGTTGTGCGAAAAGCGCACCAGCTGAAATCACGATTGCAGATACCGATGGTTCTCACCTGAAGCCACTAACGATGAATGTTGATCCAAACAACAAAACCTACAATACCGATCCAAGCGTCGTGATGGGTACGTATTTTGTTGAATGGGGCATCTATGGCCGTGACTACACCGTCGATAATATGCCGGTCGACAACTTGACTCACATCCTTTACGGTTTTATCCCAATTTGTGGCCCAAATGAGTCTGTGAAGTCTGTTGGCGGCAACAGTTTCAATGCGCTACAAACTGCTTGTACAGGTGTGCCTGATTATGAAGTCGTTATCCATGACCCTTGGGCTGCTTATCAGAAGAGCTTCCCACAAGCTGGTCATGAATACAGCACGCCTATCAAGGGTAACTACGCAATGCTAATGGCATTGAAACAACGTAACCCTGATCTAAAAATCATCCCATCGATCGGTGGTTGGACACTGTCTGACCCATTCTTCGATTTCGTGGACAAGAAAAACCGAGACACATTCGTCGCATCAGTTAAGAAGTTCCTGAAAACTTGGAAATTCTACGACGGTGTTGATATCGACTGGGAATTCCCTGGCGGCGGCGGTGCAGCAGCCGATAAGGGCGACCCTGTAAACGATGGCCCAGCATACATCGCACTGATGCGTGAACTGCGCGTAATGCTTGATGAATTAGAAGCTGAGACAGGCCGTACTTACGAGCTAACGTCCGCTATCGGTGTCGGTTACGACAAGATTGAAGACGTAGACTACGCAGATGCGGTGCAGTACATGGATTACATCTTCGCAATGACTTACGACTTCTACGGCGGTTGGAACAACGTTCCTGGTCACCAGACTGCGCTTTACTGTGGTTCATTCATGCGTCCTGGTCAGTGTGACGGTAGTGGCGTTGATGAGAACGGCGAACCGTACAAAGGTCCTGCTTACACAGCAGATAACGGCATCCAACTTCTTCTTGCTCAAGGCGTTCCTGCAAACAAGCTAGTACTTGGTACAGCAATGTACGGTCGTGGCTGGGAAGGCGTAACTCCAGATACACTCACAGATCCAAACGACCCAATGACAGGTACTGCTACAGGTAAACTGAAGGGCAGCACAGCGCAAGGTGTTTGGGAAGATGGCGTAATTGACTACAAAGGCATTAAGTCATTCATGTTAGGTGCAAACAACACTGGCATTAACGGCTTCGAGTACGGCTACGATGCACAAGCAGAAGCACCATGGGTATGGAACCGTACAACGGGTGAGTTGATCACATTTGATGACCACCGTTCAGTGCTAGCAAAAGGTAGCTACGCGAAGTCTCTTGGTCTTGCTGGTCTATTCTCTTGGGAAATTGACGCGGATAACGGTGACATTCTAAACGCGATGCACGAAGGTATGGCTGGTGGTGTGGTTCCTCAACCAAACCGTAAGCCAACCGCAGCCGCTGGCGCAGATCAATCGGTAACAGGTCCTGCAAATGTGGTTCTAGATGGCAGCCTGTCAAAAGACTCTGACGGCACCATCGTAAGCTACGCTTGGGAACAAGTATCTGGCACAGCAGTGGCACTAACAGGTGCAAACTCAGCGAAAGCAAGCTTTGATGCAGCAGAAGTTACTGTTGAAGAGCAATTAACTTTCAAGCTGACGGTGTCTGATAACGAAGGTGCAACGGCATCTGACCTCGTTGTAGTAACAGTGAAACCAGCAGGTGTTGTTGACCCAGTGAACAGCGCACCAATAGCGCAAGTTGTTGCTCCAGCAACAGCAAACGCTGGTGACGTTGTGGTTGTAGATGCATCTGCGTCTAGCGATGCAGACAACGATACCCTGACATTCAACTGGACTCTACCTCAAGGTCTGAATGCAACGGTTGAAGGCTCCAAAGTCACGTTCACTGCTGCGGAATACCCGCAAGACACAAGCTTAAGCTTCACTGTAAGTGTGAGCGACGGTAAAGCGTCTTCATCGGCAAGCGCGACAGTGGTTGTTGCACAGCACACAACCGATCCGAACCCTGGTACTTGTGACAACGCATGGGATGCGAGCGCAGTGTACACAGGTGGTAACCAAGTGACTCACGCAGGTAAAACGTGGGAAGCGAAATGGTGGACTCAGGGTGACGATCCTAGCCAATCTGGCGAATGGGGCGTTTGGAAAGAAGTTGGCGTAGCTAACTGTAACTAATTTCAGCCTTGCAGACTTTCTGCTAAATAAACAAAGGACAGCTTCGGCTGTCCTTTTTGGATTTAACCTCTTAACGAGGAGAGCAACACCAGAGACGAAAAAATCTGAGGTGTTACTTTCAAATCGAATTAGCGCAAAACGGAGCGAGTCAATCAGTAAAAGTAAGGGTTACCAAGCACTATCGAGCAAACGGTCAAAACTACTGAAGACTTGCTCACACTTCATCACTCGACCATGCCCCTGACCTTGTGTTGTCACTAACTCAACGTTTTTAATCTCTTCAGCCGCTTTTGCCGAGACACTGTATTTGGTGAACTTGTCTTGCTCATCATGAATAATAATGGTGTGAGACGGACGCTCAGACAAACGCTTCATCGGATCAATGGACTGTAACGGATAACCAAATTGGTCTTCAACTTCTGAAACCACAGCATTAAAAAGCTTCATCGAGTAACCGGAACGCGCAATGCTACCGAATAAGTTCTCTACGTAATTTAATACCGGAGCAATAAGCAGCAAAGGCTTGTTTTCTAATTTACTGTGCCTACACTCAAGAGCAGAAGCGGTGCCCATGCTGTGCCCAACTAGGCCAACAATATCCTCGACCGTATCCAACACATCTTCTAATCCTCTGACAAACCCCGGAATGTGCCCATACTGCCCCTCACTCTCACCATGTGCCGGATGATCGTACGCCAAAGCAGTAAACCCTTTCGACGCAATATGTTCCATCAGTGGATAAAACTGACTTGCCGTTCCAGACCAACCATGAGTTAGCACCCAAATAGGTCCAGAGCCCAAAGTATAGGTTTTGATGATGCCTGCATGCCCTTTAATTTCACCTTTGATAAGCCCTTGAGGCTCAATATTTTTAGGTTGCGTACGAGCAGGTGTCAGAAGAAGCTTGCGCGCGGTCTTCTTTGCATGTGACGGGGCCAGTGTATGGTGTAACCGAGTACTAATGTTCACCAAACTGCGCTTAATACTGAAACGTTGCGATGTATTAAAGTAAATTTTTTCACTCATAATCATGTCCTTAACTATCAGCTTTGCACAAAATAGAACGGTCGTGCTTTTTACGCTGATAAGAAAGAGCGAACTCAGCCGCTCTTTGTGATTTTATGTCTACGAATCTGGGAAGCGAATAACCGATATTAGCCTTTCCAGCGAGAAAATAAGTTGTCGATCCCTTGCCAAAACAGACGCAAGCTTTCTTGCTCACCTTTAATTGAGTAAAAAACATGCGCACTCAAATAGAGACCGTACAAATCAAACGTTGCTTGGCGTGTATCTAAGTCTGCTGCAAATTCTTGCTTCTCTTTGCCTTTCGTTATTTGGATCTCCAAATAGCTCAGCCAAGTGTCTATGGATTTACGCAGTCCGGCCTGAAGCGGGCAATCTTTATCTGCCGTATCATTCCAAGCGTCAAGAAACATACAACTTCCTTGGAATGCGTGATTCCAAGTCATCCAAGAGTCGAGCAACCCTCGAATTTTACGCTCGATATTGCCATCCCCGAGTTCTCGAGCAGGCTCAATAACCCGATCAGCGAACACTTTATTGGCGTGATCAAGCACCGATAGCTGTAAATTCAACTTCGAATTAAAGTGGGCAAACAGACCACTTTTCGACATACCGCATTGCTTGGCTAACTCTCCAATCGTAAGACTTTCTAATCCGTCTTCGCTGGCGATCTCAAAAGCCCGCTGCAGAATAAACTCTTTTGTCACTTTTCCTTTTTGCATAATCTTATTTTTAGCACGATCGTTCTTTTTTGCAATCTAGAGTTAACTGGTCTAACCATTATTCAGTGCTATTTTCGACTCACGAATCAGGTATTGATTGCGTTAATAGGTTAATAATTAAGAAGTTTGAAGTAAGTCTTAATTTTCGAAACAGCTTCAATGTAAGCGCAAGTCTGTTGACTTTTTCACGTATTACTTCAACAACAACCTGCTATTTTCACCTAAGTTTTTTATTTAGGTAAACAATGTAATGGCAAAGAAACAAAAAATAGCCAGCTTAGAGTTTGCACGTATCATTGCAATGCTTGCGATTGTGGGTTTGCATTGCCAGATGGCACTGACGTACTGGCAGTGGGATGGGATACCATGGGTTGGCTATATGCTCAACCAACTGGCTCGTTTTGCTGTTCCGCTGTTCTTTCTCATCTCGGGTTATCTAATCCAGCCGAAGTTGAGTCATTCACCTATCGATACTCTTAAGAACTACGCCAAACCGTTAATGAAGGTTTGGCTCATTTGGAGCATGATCAGTTTACTGATGCCATTCCAATGGCAGACGGTCGCTGAGGCAGGGTATCTCGCAGAAAGGCAAGGTTATTGGGGGTACTTAATGTCAACCCCGATCAATTCACTCATCGAAGGCGGACTCGTTCATCTGTGGTTTATTCCGGCTCTGGTCATTGCCGTAGCGTTAATTGCCTTTCTCGTGCATATCAATATGGTGCAACTGATACTGCCAACTGCAGTATTGCTATACATATACGGGGTCTTTGCTGGCAGTTACGCGACCATTACCGACCTGCCAGCGCCTTTCTTTACTCGTAATGGGCCTTTTTTCAGCACGTTGCTAGTTGTTCTGGGTTATTTCGCACGAGAAGCGCAGTGGCGGTGGTCGCGAAACAATACGGTTCGATGCATTATTCTTGGCATGGCACTGCATTTTGGTGAAGCTTACTGGCTGATGCAACATGACATCGCTTTCAACTCGCACGACTTCCTATTCGGTACCGTTATCTGGGCTGTAGGTGTCTTTATGTGGCTTTTGGCTCACCCTCATTTTGGCGGCATGCCTTGGGTCTTCAAACTATCTCCTAGCGTGTTAGGGATATATGTTAGCCATCTGCTTATCATAATTGTCATGATGAATGTCGCTGGATTTATCGGGCTGCAACACCTCGCGAAAGATGTGTTTATTTATCCTGCAACGATTGTTGCAACCATACTGCTTGTGAAAGCAATCGACGCTTCACCGTTGAAAAAATGGCTCCTACGCTAAATGCATTCAGCTCTAGATATAGCTAGCTTTAACTCAAAAGGGTTAGAGCTAGCCAGTTAAAAATGAGATTTCTCTCTCACTGACCAATTTTTGACTTTCTAATCCTTCAGAATTTGCTTTCACTCACAAAAAACATTGTTCATTTCCTTTAAATTGGCTCGACTATTACAACATTGCTCATTAAACGGAGGCTGTATGTGGGCAGGTCAAGGACTCGTTCCTTTTTTAGAGATTAGTCACTGGTTAACTTACGGTTTATATGCCGCTGCGGTTTTATTCGGCGCAGCAAGCATTGCGTCACTCAGAAAATAGTGGCGCACACTATCATTTCCTAACTCCTACTGTTAATTCGAGCTCTCTCACAACTAACTCATTCATTTGTGGCTAATATTTCTCCAACCAGACAAAGGAGAAATGTCTATGCCAATCTATCCAATTGTGGCTTTCTGCTGTTTGTTGTTATCTAGCGCCACCTTTGCTGCATCAACCAATGAACTGAACCTTGTTAATTCTGGTGTCGGTTACGCGGCTCTGATTATCTTTTCGATCGCTTACATACTGGTTATGTTGGAAGAGTATCTGAAAATGAGAAAATCCAAGCCAGTGCTGCTCGCTGCAGGGTTAATTTGGATTCTGATTGGCTACACCTTTGCTCAGCACAACCAGCCTGAAATCGCCAAATCCGCACTAGAACATAACTTGTTGGAATATGCCGAGTTGCTGCTGTTTTTGCTCGTGGCGATGACCTACATCAACGCAATGGAAGAACGCAAACTCTTCGATGCCTTACAGGCGTGGATGGTTGGTAAAGGTTTTGGATTCAAAAAGTTGTTCTGGCTGACGGGGTTTCTCGCTTTTGTCATTTCACCGATTGCCGATAACTTAACTACGGCCCTTTTGATGTGCGCTGTAGTGATGAAAGTCTCTGGTGATAATCCTAAGTTCGTCAATCTTGCTTGTATCAACATTGTTATCGCAGCCAATGCTGGCGGTGCATTCAGCCCATTTGGTGATATTACAACCCTGATGGTGTGGCAGGCCGGTCATGTCAGCTTTGCTGAGTTCACTCCGTTGTTTGTACCGTCATTGGTGAACTACTTGGTTCCCGCATTTTTGATGTCACTTTTTGTTCCAAACACAAAACCGAATACGATTCACCAACACGTTGAGCTAAAACGCGGGGCAAGGCGTATTGTCGCGTTGTTCATTTTGACGATTGCCACCGCAGTCTCTTTCCATGCTGTGCTGCACTTCCCACCCGTTATGGGCATGATGATGGGCTTGGCGTACTTACAGTTTTTCGGATATTTTTTGCGCCAAACTCTCAAACACTCACTCGCAAAAAAAGCAGCTATGGCAATTGCCAATGGCGATGATCAGGCATTGAAGCGCTTAGGCTCAGTGGTTCCGTTTGATGTGTTTCATCGTGTGTCTCGAGCCGAATGGGACACCTTGTTGTTCTTCTATGGTGTTGTGATGTGTGTTGGCGGTTTAAGTTTACTTGGCTACCTCGAACTGGTTTCAAACGTCATGTACACGCAATGGAACCCAGTCTGGGCAAACGTAATGGTTGGTGTCCTATCTGCAATCGTCGATAACATTCCGGTTATGTTTGCTGTACTGACTATGGAACCAAACATGTCGATGGGCAACTGGCTACTGGTCACATTAACCGCAGGTGTCGGGGGCAGTTTGCTTTCCATCGGATCCGCGGCAGGCGTCGCTTTAATGGGAGCCGCGCGTGGGCAATACACCTTCTTTGGCCACTTAAAGTGGGCTCCCGTCATCGCCTTGGGTTATG
>NZ_JADDYG010000372.1:66764-70064 GCF_015163535.1 Vibrio sp. OPT46
CCGCCAGTATTGCGGTACACTTGTGGATGAATAGCGGTTTATTTACTTAAAAGCACCGACAATCAGGTACTTAACTTGCAACACAACCTAGCGGTCGGATGGATGGTTAACGCCATCCATCACTTCAATCGCTCCCAACTCATATGGGTTGACGCCCTCTAAGCAGCCGACATTATAGCCATACTCACTCGGGTCAGAACGACGCTGATGGTGCGTATAAATACCGCACTCGCCACAGAAAAAGTGCTTCGCAGTGTGTGTATTAAATTGATACTGCTTCAAGACGTCTTCGCCTTGCACAATACGAATACCGTTCAAAGGTACAGATGCGACAATCGCGCCACGACGTCGACACATAGAACAGTCACACCGTCTCGGTTTCTCAATACCATTGGGTAACGCCAGTTCCAACTCAACTTTTCCACAGTGACAACTCAGTCGATGTAATGTGTTGATTTGGGTGTTGCCAACTTTCTTAATCATAACTTTTCCTTGTTGTTTTTCTATCTGTGTACATTATGTTAAACAGGTTAATATCATCATAATCTCGTCCAAAAACTCGACATCCATCACTTTTCGCGACATTTTATTTGCCGATTTGTTAGTTGCTATTTTGGCGACTGTCTATCGCGTCCGTGAGACGTGTTATCTCCGGCGCGTTTTTTAAACCAAGGAAATTAATTTATGGACAAAGATCATAGCCTAAGAGAGAACCTCTTGGCTCTGACGCTCGGCAGTGCGTTAGTGTCACTTGGAGTGATATTTTTTAGCAAAGTAGGATTGCTCACTGGCGGTACGGCTGGCTTGGCGATCTTCCTAACCAAAGTGAGTGACTTCAGTTTTGGTCAGATATTTTTCGCTCTTAACCTCCCTTTTTATATTTTATCTGTGATGCGCATGGGTTGGCGCTTCACTATCAATACCTTTATTGCGGTTTCGATTGTCTCTTTTGCGGTCGATCATCTGCATCATGTGATTGAGATTTCACGAATCGAACCTTTCTATGCGGCACTTTTGGGTGGTGGGCTGATTGGAATCGGTATGTTGGTAATTTTCCGTCACAAAATGAGTTTGGGTGGCTTTAACATTCTAGCGTTGTACCTTCAGGAACGTTTTGGAGTTCGAGCGGGTAAAGTTCAAATGGCGTTAGATTGTGCCATCGTGGTGATGTCACTGTTCATTGTAGATGTGCACCTTATCGCTCTATCTGTTCTAGGTGCCATCGCAACGAACTTGATTTTGGCGATGAACCATAAACCAGGACGATACCAAGCAAAAGCGCAAGCAGCATAATCATCGCTGCATAGTCAACAACCCTAAAGCCCCCAGCCAGTCACTCGGGGCTTTTTTCATTCAACGCTAAGATCACGTCAACGAGCTCGTTTTGCAGTGCTGCTGCATCTCTTCATCCAATTTAGCTTTATATTTCTGACTAAGATGGAAGTGTACTTGCATCAACAAGTCATGTGCGTGGAACAGCTCAAACGCGTCGCTACCATTTTGCTGACAAATAGCCTCACAGCGCTCAGCATGCACTTTGGCTTCTTGCGGTTTATCCGCTTTAAGCAAGCTCATCGCTAAGCGATACTCTGCGCGCTCTTCTTGCATCCAACCCCCTGCCACTTTCCAATAGTCTAGCGCGAGTGTCGCTGCTTCTAACATCTTCGATTTTTCCATGCACGTGCGCTCAGCCAGCGCTTCGTACTGACATGCTAAGTTGTTCGCAGTGATCGCGATAGCGCGCGCTAATGGCCCTTCTGCATCGTTCGGCGTCGTTCCTAACGCTGCCTTCACCAACCATTGACTCGCCAGTTCAAGCTGAACAAGTGCAGAAAGTTCATTCGAAATCAAAGCGTAAACTCGGCGTTGTTCTTGCTCTTCCAATAATTCCATATTGTCAGTGCCATCTACGAAATAGCGCGCAACGGCAATACTGCGTTGAAATGCAAAACTCTCGGCAACCTTGCGTTCATCAAAGTGCTCTAAACAAGTAAGAAACTGTTCTGGGCACTGGAGATGCCCAATAGCGGTATGCAGCATCAATGCGAATATTCGCTCGATTTGGGTAACGTCTTCCACCTCGCTCAGAGCCGTTTCTAGCTGAGCATAAACTTGTTCGGGATTTTCCTCGTGATGCTGCCAACACTCACTCATGAAGGCATCAAAATCCGTTTTGAAAGGCATGTCCTTATTGTCCTTCTTCTATTCGTATAACGATTATGAAACTCTACACTATCGTTACCCCTGTGTAGCACGCTTAATCCCAATACGAGAATCGCCTCACTTAAAGCGGTGTACCTTGCTCCAACGCGAGCAAACGTTGCTTGCGCTCCACTCCACCTGCATACCCAGTCAGTTTTCCGCTTTTGCCAATAACGCGATGACAAGGCACCACGATAGAAATCGGATTCTTCCCGTTTGCTAACCCAACAGCACGCACAGCTTTAGGGTTACCTATCGCATTCGCGAGATCTTGATAGCTCCACGTTTCCCCATATGGAATGGTCGTTAGTGCCTGCCAAACTTGATTTTGAAAATCAGTGCCTGTCGCTGCAAGGGGCAAATCGAATTCGTTGCGCAGACCAGCAAAGTATTCATCCAGTTGGGTGACAGCTTGGCGCAAGACCGGATGCTGCTCGTCTCGCACTCCCAGCTCACTCGGCTTAGTGGTGCATGTTTCAAACCAAATGCCAAGTAAGCCCTCAGCGTTCGATTGGATAGTCACCGTTCCTAGTGGACTCGGCATTTCGGTATAAAATGTTTTCATGATTGATTCCATAAGTGAAACGTCGCGTAGCTTCCCCAAGGGGCCGCAGTGTGCGTATTCAGTGATGGGTAACGCTGCATCGCCTTTTTCACCACTAAGTCTTTATCTAAAAAGCAATCGGGTTGAGATTGCCCTCGCAGTTGAGCATAACTGACGGTCCAAGGTCCAATGCCTTTCAAAGTTAGCCACTGCTGGGGGTCAGCTTCTGAGTTGTCCTGCATAAACTGGGCGAAGCGCACTAGCGTCTCTTTACGGCTTTGCGGCATGCGCAAAAAGCTCACGTCGGCGTTTGCAATATCACTGGGAGTCGGGAAAAAACGTTTTTCTGACTCTCCACTAAGTGTGGCCACCAATAAGTTAAGTTGACCAATCGCCGCTTTAACCGACACCTGCTGGCCTAAAATCGCTCTAACCCCTGCTTCCCATGCATTCCATACACCAGGAATACGAATACCTTTACTCGACACGAGCCCAGGCGCGACATACTCCAAATGCTGCTCAACAGTACAAATATCAGCGTCAAGATCGAACAT
>NZ_JADDYG010000372.1:70215-71285 GCF_015163535.1 Vibrio sp. OPT46
CCTCACCAGCTCAACCCCCTCAACCGCTCGCAAACGATAGAAGTCCAACATGTGCGACCAATTCAACTCACCTCGATAAGGTAAGGCAATTCGATTGCAACCCGCACCATCAAACTCTTTACGGCGTACTTGAGAAGGCGTTAGTTTGAGAAACTTTTGAAAAGCATCGTTGAAGCGGCGCGTACTGTTAAAACCGGACGCAAACCCCACGTCGGTGACCGACATAGAGCTGAAGTGAAGCAACTGTTTGGCAAACATTAGTTGCTGATATTGCGCATACTGCTTGGGTGACATACCTAGATACTGCTCAAATAACATACGTAAGTAACGGTCAGAAATCCCAACACGCTCAGCCAACTCAGACACCGAATGGTGATGCAACTCCCCTCTATCAATTAACGAAATCGCTCGTTGAAAGGTCGTCTCGACACCTTTCCATGCCCAAGATCCAGGAGCGCTATCAGGTCGACAGCGTAAACACGGACGGTACCCTGCTTGAAGGGCTTGCGTCTTATCAGCGAAATACTCAACATTTTCTTCTTTAGGCAAATTTGCCGGGCAAATCGGACGACAAAAGATTCCCGTTGTTTTTACCGCCACATAAAATCGCCCATCAAAACGACTGTCTCGCGCGACTCGCGCCTTGTGACACTGCTCAAAGGTCAGTGAGGTATGGGGGTGAATAAACATAGTGCTTTCCTTGCTCATGCCTTTTGTCATTTATTGTTCATAGGCATCGTTCAATATAGTGTTATTGTAGCTTGCTTAAGCGCCCATAATTAGCCATTTTCGGAACTCAATATTGAGATTTATTGGCATTAGCGCTTTTGTACACTAAAGTTAGATCCAGAACATCACAACAACGTCGGCTAAAGGGAATTGGCATGGACTTACATACTTGCGTAATTGTATTAAGAAACCAAAAGGTTATTACCAGTAAATCCGTAGATCATTCTATTGGAATCATCGAACGAGACTCAGATAACGAGATCTCAGAAATTCAGATTAATGCGACGGATGGACGTAATATTCGAACTTATCACTACAACAATGTAGAGGAGTCATTAGAG
>NZ_JADDYG010000372.1:71332-74394 GCF_015163535.1 Vibrio sp. OPT46
CGGTTTTCTTTAACGCACCTTTCTCCCTTGTTAAAAGCGAAAGCAATAGAGCACAGTACATGTGCTCTTTTTTTGTTTAACAGAAAAAATGTTTATCGAAAATAATGACAGACCTTGATTTAAAACAGACAATAATCGGCAAATTAAAACCCAAAAAACATTTCAAGATATTGATTTAAAATAACAAAAACCTCTCATTCGATTTTTTAGAACGAGTTTATCAAAATCCTCCCGTTATTTTTATGTTCGCCTCTACCTAAACTGTTCTCAACAGCACGGGAGCACACGCTTCCCACTCATTGAAAAGAGTCAGAGGACAGAATCATGAAAGCACTATTACAGAAAATTACCACGTCAAACGCAGGTTACAGCGCACTATCACTTCGCGTTCCAATCGGCATTATCTTTATGGCGCACGGCGCACAAAAACTGTTTGGCTGGTTTGGTGGCTACGGCCTAGAAGGCACAGGTCAGTGGATGGCATCTATCGGTTTAGGTCCTGGCGTACTCATGGCGTTACTTGCGGGCAGCGCAGAGTTCTTTGGCGGCTTGTTCATTTTACTTGGTCTGCTAACTCGACCAGCAGCGGTTGCTTTGGCGTTCACGATGGTGGTAGCGATATTCTCTGTCCACTTTGAGAATGGCCTGTTCATGGCAAACAACGGTTACGAGTTTGGCTTGGCATTACTGGCAGCGAGCGTTTCTCTGGCGTTCTCTGGCGCAGGTAAAGCAGCGTTAGATAACTTTTTAAACAAAAAGCTCTCTTAAGGAGGCCTTATGATTACGGTAAGACATGCAGCAGACCGAGGTCGAGCAAACTTTGGCTGGCTTGATAGCAAACATACGTTTTCTTTTGGTAGCTACTACGATCCTCAACATATGGGCTTTTCTGAGCTGAGAGTCATTAATGACGATGTAGTCAAGCCTGGCGCGGGTTTTGATACACATGGCCACCGTGATATGGAGATCATCAGCTATGTGTTGGAAGGTGTTATCGCACACAAAGACAGTGAAGGTAACGTCAAAACACTACCTGCAGGTGAATTCCAACTCATGTCGGCAGGGAAAGGGATTTACCACAGTGAGTACAATGCGTCGAACCAAGATACGCTGCGGTTTCTACAGATTTGGATTCAACCGAACACATTTGGAACCAAACCAGGTTATCAGCAAAAAGATTTTGGTCGCAATCCTGGGTTAACGACTATCGCTACTCCAACTGGAGAAAACGGCACGCTACTTATTAAGCAAGATGCGACTTTGCATCAGTTAATTCTTGAGCCAAGTAGCGAACTAAACTTTGAGATTGAGTCGGGCCGAAATCTATTCATCCATCAAGTGACAGGCAGCCTTAGTGTCGACAATACCACTTTGACGGCTGGCGACGGCGCGAAGATTGAACACCAAAGTAAGGTTGTTTTGCGCAATACATCAAACGAAAGCACAACAGCCCTGTTGTTTGACTTACCATAACTATCGATTCATCGAGATAAAAACAAAGCCGCCTTAATTTCTCAAGGCGGCTTTTTCGTTTTTCTGGCTTTGCATTCAACGCTATTCGTCGGAAGTGCCAGAACCAATTTGCTGAAAACTGTAAGCGGTCAGTGGATCGATCTCTTTGACAATTTCTTCCACTTGCTTAATCGCGTCTACAGACGAGCTAGCTTTACGATAGCTCAAATAGATAGGGCGACACCAATCTTCTACTCCAGACACCTTGTGAAGCTGCCCATTAGCGATAAATGGCTCCACGAGAGAGATTGGTAAGTACGCGGCTCCACCCTTCTCTAAAATAAAGTCCAATGCGATACGCGCTGTTGAAGTGCGTAAATATGGAGCTGGAATCTTAGGGTGACGCTCAGAATGCTCTGAGGAGAAACGCGTCCCCCAGTCAACGTACACATATTTGTTTTCGAAAACGGTGTCTAAAGAATCTTTCTCAGTTGATACCAGAACGAGAACAACATCCGCCACTTTTTTACAGTTAAGCTCATCAGCTTTGATCTGATCGAACGCAAATGCCATATCTAACGTGCGCTCTAGCAAGCTACGACTGAGCATCTCACGTCCCATCACTTCTGCCATGAAGCCATAACCACCAAACGAATCTGTGACGACACTTAAACAATTCTGTAAATAAGCGTCCCAAATGTTTGGCGTGCCACCTAACGTTAGTTGCAGCGCTTTGCCATCTTCAAGCGATAATTCTAGCTTCGCTTGTTGCAATGTAGTGACCATTACCTCGGCATAGCTGATTAAGCGCTCACCTGCAGAGGTCAACTTTATGTTATTTCGATCACGAATAAACAATTGCGTATCGAAGTAACTTTCCAATTGTTTGATACGTGCGCTCACAGCGGCTTGGGTAATATAAAGGTTCTCAGCAGCACGTCCGAAGTGACGAACTCTTGCCAGCTCTAAAAATGTTCGAAAGACTTTTACATCCATAAACCATCTCCTGGTTAATATAAAACCAGATTAACAACTAATTAAAATCATGACGACAAAAAAGTTTTGTTTTTCTTTTGTTAGATTTAAGCCTAATTTTCGCCGTAAGTTCACTACATTCATCAATAACGGTTACAGAGGCTGTTGACATGTCTGACACTGAATTCCGTCATGGCAAAAAACGTTTTTACGATAACGTAAAATTCCCACGCGGCTTTGCAAAGTCTGGCGATTTTACTCTTTCAGAAGAGGAAATCCTAACAATTTATGGGGATACAATGCTTGGCTTAGAGTCAGGCGAATTAACACCTGAAAACAGCGAAGAGAAACACTTCATCAAGGTGTTAGAAAACCCGGGCAAAGCAAAAACAAAACTTGAGCGTACGTGGCTAAAGTACACCCAACTTGCTCGTGGTCGCAAGCGCTTCCATACGCTAAATGGTCGTAACAAGCCTGACGCCACAGAAGAATACATTGAAGAGAGTTTGGTTGAAGACGATTAATAACCAATAACCTACCTAGTTCTCGCCTTTTTCTAGCAGTAGGCGAAAGCTCGTTTGACTTTACTGAGCGAGCAAGACAAGCTCATTTCTTCTCCTAAAGCCCAAGGGGGC
>NZ_JADDYG010000372.1:74404-74822 GCF_015163535.1 Vibrio sp. OPT46
GTTCTCGCCTTTTTCTAGCAGTAGGCGAAAGCTCGTTTGACTTTACTGAGCGAGCAAGACAAGCTCATTTCTTCTCCTAAAGCCCAAGGGGGCATTCTCCCAAGGGCTTTTTTAATATTTGGGTGATGACCGTTTACTTGGCGAGCGTCGCAATCTTTTTCAGAAAGCTCTCTTTCAAATGCTCTTGGTCATATTCCAAGTGATAGGTGTTGTGGAAGCCAATTTTTAGCTCAACACCATTTCCTCTCAAGAAAACGTTGTACCCATCGTAGTCAGAAAAGGCTTCTACACCTTCATACATTTTACCAAATTCGGTTGGTGTACCGTTGTTCATCACACATTCGTAAGCCTGTAGTACTTTGCTCGGATCTAACTCATTTTTCATACCGAATTCCTCACTGGTTTACACATTTCAATT
>NZ_JADDYG010000372.1:74832-78426 GCF_015163535.1 Vibrio sp. OPT46
CCCTCTCAAGAAAACGTTGTACCCATCGTAGTCAGAAAACGCTTCTACACCTTCATACATTTTACCAAATTCGGTTGGCGTACCGTTGTTCATCACACATTCGTAAGCCTGTAGTACTTTGCTCGGATCTAACTCATTTTTCATACCGAATTCCTCACTGGTTTACACATTTCAATTATGGTTAAAGAATGAGCGCCATGCCATATCTAACCCATAATATTTGAAGTTCGTGTGCGATTTCGCACTCTGTAGGTTGTTAAAAAACAAGGTTAAGTGCGAAGGCAGAACTTAATTTAGATCATAAATTTTATCTATTGATTCGTCAGTTTCATAATGCAATTTCTTTGTAAAAAATCGTCTTATAAAAGCATTTAGATATAAAAATCGTCGACAAAACCAACATTGGTTAAAGAAAAAGCAAAATTTTGACCTAAAACAATAGCAGTTCGCCATTACTTATTTTATAATGCGAATTAATGTTTCAGTACATCGTCAATTCCAATAACTAGGGGCACAAAATGAGACTTATCCCGTTAACTCGAGCAGCACAAGTAGGTAAGTGGGCAGCTGCGCATATCGCTAAGCGTATCAACGACTTTAAACCTACTGCTGAGCGTCCATTCGTTCTGGGTCTACCAACTGGTGGCACTCCTCTAGCAACCTACAAAGCCCTAATCGAGCTTTACCAAGCCGGCGAAGTCAGCTTCAAAAACGTCGTGACTTTTAACATGGATGAGTACATTGGCATCCCTGCGGATCACCCAGAATCTTACCGCTCGTTCATGTACAACAACTTCTTTAATCACATTGATATTCAAGAAGAAAATATCAACCTACTGAACGGTAACACAGACGATCACGACGCAGAATGTAAGCGTTACGAAGACAAAATTAAGTCTTACGGCAAGATCAACCTGTTCATGGGCGGCGTGGGTAACGACGGTCACATCGCGTTCAACGAGCCAGCGTCATCTCTTTCTTCTCGTACTCGCATCAAGACCCTCACTGAAGACACTCGCATTGCGAACTCTCGCTTCTTTGACGGCGATATCAACCAAGTGCCTAAATACGCGCTGACTATCGGTGTTGGTACGCTTCTAGACTCAGAAGAAGTGATGATCTTGGTCACTGGCCATAACAAAGCTCAGGCACTTGAAGCAGCCGTGGAAGGTTGTGTAAACCACCTATGGACAGTTTCTGCTCTTCAACTTCACCCTAAAGCGGTGATCGTATGCGACGAACCAGCTCAACAAGAACTGAAAGTGAAGACAGTGAAGTACTTCTCTGAGCTAGAAGCAGAAAACATCAAAGGCTTTTAACCCATAGGATGGCAGCCTAGAAACACACTAAAAATACAAAACCCGTGTTGAACACGGGTTTTTTCTTATCTGAACAGCGGGCTTAAGTCGTCAATAAGCTTTAATACCAAACTGACGAAGACGCTTAGGAAGCACTTCATCCAACTTGTCTAGTTCACTCGGTTCGACTTCGATAAGATTGAAATGATGCTGCTCATAAACAGTACGAATGGTCTCACGGTCGGCCTGAGCCATCTCCCCATCGTCACTTCCCCAAAATTGCAAATAGACTTTGCCGCCTGGTAAGTAAAAATCGCTAGTGACATCTTGGTCAATCGGCAGCTGACGCTCATAAGCGTGCACTACACCAGCCAAGTACAGCCAGTTGTCAATGAGCAACTCCCCCTTAGAGCGCACGTAATGCCCATCTAATGTTCGGTGCTTGGCTTCAAATTTTTGGCGAAAGCTTGAGTACGATTTATCCGTAGAATGTGACTCCGCGTCTTGCCCTAAAAACTCAATGACAGACTGCTTAAGACGCTTGTTACGCAGCACCACATCGTGCCATACGACAAAGGTATTTTGTGTTTCTTTATCGGTTCTTTGCTGCCCACCAGCGCGCACACCAGCTTCTGTGACACTCCATCCCTCTTCGGATTTGGTCAACCAACCCAGTTCACTCAAAAGCTGATTCATGCGCTTCGCATTCAATTTCAGCTTTTCACCCAGTTGTGTCGCGCTCAATGTTTTCCCTGAGCTGGGAGTCAGCTCAATATGTAAGTTGGTCGGCCAGACGATGAACTGGCCAAATTTAGGGTGATCCACATACTCACCGCCAAACTTTGCCCCTTCTTCGGTCAAAATCCACTTTTCATCTTGGCGAACGATGTAGCCTGCACGTTTGAGATCGGCAAACAGCAGCTTAGCTTCTACCTTGCGCATTTTCGCTAATGCCGACGTCGATATTTTTTCAGACATGTGGGTACCTCATGCTGCTGCAAAATGAACACTATGTCGTCATAGTAACGCATTGATTTCACGGCTTGAAGTCAGGCAAACAAGATTTCGTGTTACAAATGGCAAAGCCAGCGTATAGGTGCTGGCTTTGTTATTTCGGTAAAAAAGCGAATGTTATTTAATAAAAGCGATGCATCCTTGCAAAATCACTAAATTCACAATGTCGATGAAGAATGCACCGACAATTGGAACCACCATAAATGCTTGTGGTGATGGACCATATCGACTCACGATGGAGCCCATATTCATGACCGCAGTCGGTGTAGCACCTAACCCAAAACCGCAGTGTCCGCTAGCGATCACCGCCGCATCGTAGTTGCCTCCCATCATGCGGAATGTTACGTAGTAAGTGAACATCGCCAACACTGCCGACTGAATAGCAAGAATAATAAGGAATGGGATCGCAAGATCGAAAATATTCCACAATTTCAAACTCATCAAGGCCATGGCAAGAAATAGAGATAGTGCAACCGTGCCAAGAATATCAACGGTTTCTAAATCAACCTTGCGCGCCTTCGTCACTTCCATGATGTTAGTGATAACAACACCAATAAACAGCGCATACACAAAATCGGGAATCATTAGCCACTTGATGTCAAAACTGCTTACCCAACTCTCCAGATACTTCGCGCCTGTCACGCAAAGTAAAATGATGGACAAGCTTTCAACGACTCTTTTCGCTGTGACACGATCTTCCTCATGTTCGTTGTACGTCACCAGTTCAGGGAAACTCTGATGACTTTGATTGGTGCGTCCGTATTCCGATTCCAAGTTGTGTTTGTTTAGTAGTTTTTGTGCAACAGGGCTGCCAATAATCCCGCCCATCACCAAGCCAAATGTAGCAGAAGCCATTGCCACCTCTAGAACATTATGCAGACCATACATTTCTTGAAAAGTTTGCGACCACGCAGCTCCAGTTCCATGCCCGCCAGAAAGCGTAATGGATCCGGCGATCAACCCCATGAGTGGATCTAACCCCAGCGCTGTTGCTAAGGACACGCCGACCGCATTTTGGATAAGAATGTAGATCGATGCCACAACTAGGAAGATGAAAACCTTCGCACCGCCTTTAATCAGTTGGGTGTAATTTGCCGCTAAGCCAACGGTTGCAAAAAACATCAGCATAAAGACGTTTTGCAGTGGTAAATCAAAGGAAACATCCACACCGTTTAAGTGCATCGTCGTGATGACGCAAGCGACCACTAGACCACCAACAATTGGCTCTGGAATATTAAATTTTTTTAAGGTTGGTAACTTGGTATTGATGAACTGCCCTAAA
>NZ_JADDYG010000372.1:78436-78904 GCF_015163535.1 Vibrio sp. OPT46
ATCGTGATGACGCAAGCGACCACTAGACCACCAACAATTGGCTCTGGAATATTAAATTTTTTTAAGGTTGGTAACTTGGTATTGATGAACTGCCCTAAAAACAACACGCAAATTGCGACGAGGAACGACTCCTGTGGGCCGATAGATATTACCTGATTCATGAGACCTCTTTACTCTACTCTTTCTCATTCATTGAGCACGCGCTCAACGTGAGATAGGTGCCTAAGCCAGTCAGATTGCCTCTCGAAACTTTTGTTTTCTAGGCCTCTTTGACCATCAATTCTCATCAAGTAAGAAATAGGCAGACCTAAAATTATGCTAATTATCATTCAGTGAGAATATTCATTTAGAACAGGTGATAAGTGTATTAATGGGAAGAGAAAAACAACACTTCTCAACTTATGAGAAGCAATTAATTTCCATATAAAACAAAACCTCAAAACAACGACCACATAGGTGGATATTTAG